>JAITHM010000093.1 GCA_031279965.1 Spirochaetaceae bacterium | reverse complement strand
GAAAATCCGGATGCTCCGGTAGAAAGTCCGCTTGCCATCGTGAGCAACAAGTTTCCCATCCCGATACCGGACAGGACTTTTTACCTTAGCAATCCTCCCGAAGGCGTTGACGACTACATGATCACGGTAAAAGTAACGGCCCTGGACGAAGAAGGCGAAGAGCAGGTCAACGAGTATAGGATTTCGATAAACGCGCCGCCGCCTGAGAATCCTGATCTGGGCAAAGTTCAGCTGAAGATAACCGAAGCCGAAGCGTTGCTTGCCAATTCTAAAGTGGCGGTTGGAGACCCTTCCAGAAACAGCGGCGCGGCGGTTCTTATCAGCAACGTGGTGGGCGAGCTGAACGTGCTTAAAGTTGGCGAGACAAAAGAGCGCGAAATTGTAGTGTCTGATAGTGAAACCATTACCGAAAGTTATCAGGAGTATGACTATCCTGCGATAGTTGCCAAGGCGCGCCAGCTTACGGCGCTGCTTAACGCGAACCCGAATCTTGTGGTAATTGTTCCGGAGATGGTGTTGAGTTACCAGGAAGTTGCGCAGAAAGTTACGCTGGCGCACAACGCGAAATACCAGTTTGACCTGAAAGGCGGTTCCGGCGGCCACATGTGGACAAAAAAAAGCAATACCGCGCCCGGCGGCAAAGGCGGCCATGTAACGGCGCAGTTTAACTTTAACGCGAACACGGAACTTGCCGTTCGCACCGGCGGCGAGGGAGAGGGAACCGCTACGTATAATAGCAGTGAAAACAAGTACGCAAAGCTTAATACGCCTGCCGGATATTATAACTCTACAAAGAATGGCGGCTGGAACGGCGGAGGAAACGGCGGAGCGAGATCTGGGAGCGACGCTTCATACTCGGCAGGTGGAGCCGGCGGAGGGGCAACGGACGTGCGGCTCTGGAGCGACAGTGAAAGTAATACGCTGCTCACGTTTAATGGCAGCGACCCGCGCATTGCCGTTGCCGCAGGCGGCGGCGGCGCGGCACAAGCTTCTGGTTCTGATAATAAAGCTATTCCAGGCGGTAACGGCAGCCAAGCAGGAAAGACATATTACCATAATAGTGAATTAGCGGATACTTATGCGCCTCAGCCTGGTGAAAGCACGACTGAAAAAGGCCAGGACGGGCTTAGTGGCGGTTTAAATGAAGGCCGCGGCGGAGGTGGCGGCGGCTTTAATGGCGGCGGTACCATCACTACAGCTGATGCCGGCTCTCCATATAAAGGATATTCTCAGAACGGCTCTGGTCTTATAAGCTCTGGTGCGGGCGGTACAAACTATGTCCGTTCAGACCGTGTTAGCACCCCGGCCCTCACCGTGGCCGGTCAGTGGGGTAACGGCACGGCAACCATCACCTGGATCAGCAACAACAACTAAGCCTTCGCTTCCACCAAAACAAAAAGAGCGTCCTGCGGGACGCTCTTTTTTATTCCGCACCGTTCCTGCGCAGGTGGGTTGATAAGCGCTTGTTTTTTTGATAAACTTGCCGTCATCGTTATTATTAAGGAAGTCATCATGTTTTCAATTAACTTACCATTGCTTTTGGCGGGGCCGCCTGCCGCGGCAGCTGAAGGTGCGGCTGGAGGAGCTACTGGTGGAATTATTACATTCCTCCCGTTTATTCTTATTATTGCAATTTTCTATTTTTTGATTATTAGGCCGCAAAATAAGAAACAGAAAGAAACGCAGAAAATGCTCGATAACCTCAAAAAAGGTGATAAAATCGTCACAATCGGCGGAATACACGGGATAATTTCCAGTGTAAAAGATAAATCTGTTGTCGTTAAAGTAGACGATACAACAAAGATTGAGTTTTCCCGAAGCGCGATAGCTGCTGTAACAGATGCGCAAAAAACTGAAGATATCTTCAAAGACGAAGAGAAGACAGAAGGAAAAACCGGCGGCGCCAGCACGGAAAAATAACAAAGCGCGGAGTTATAGATGAGCAAGCGGTATCGATTTGTGATAATTCTTGTTGTGATGGGACTTTGTTTTGCATTCCTATATCCAACAATCAAGTGGTATTTTTTAACGTTGCCCGAAGACAAACAGCTTGCGTTGCAGGCGCGGGAACAGATTCGAGATGACGCAAAAAAAATTGCGGCGGCAGATTATAAGCGTTTGTACGAAGCCGCCGTTGCAGAAGATGCGCTTCCCCAGGATCTTGCCTATCTTCATGCAGAGGCAAAAGATGCCCGTGAAGCGCGAAATATGGCTAAGCCTGAACAATGGAATGCAAAATCAACGCTGTTAAGCTTTGAAAATCCCCAGATTGTACAAAATCTTATTGAAACTGAAGTGCGCGAGCGGATTTTGGAGCTTAAAAAACTCCAGAAAAATGCCGTTCAGCTTGGCCTTGACCTTTCTGGCGGACTTTCCATTGTGCTTCAGGCCAATTTAGCGGCCTATGCCGAGAAGCTTGGTCATTCCATGTCTGACACAGAAACGTCAGAGGCGATGGATCAGGCACTGGAAGTGCTTAACAGCCGCATTGACCGCTTTGGTCTTACCGAACCGGTTATTCGGCGGCAGGGCGTAGATCAAATTTATGTGGAAATTCCCGGCACGGCCGACCCTGAACGCATCAATGATATTGTCATGGGAAAAGGCACCTTGAATTTGCGTCTTGTGGACGAAACAGCGACACAGACTTTTCAGAGTTATTATGCGACAAATCCATTTTCTACATTCGATGGTGATGGAAAGCTGATAGACAGCTCAATTGTGCCTGAAGACTGCGAACCGCTTGGTGTGTATGTTAAAGATGAATACGGACTTGATATGTTTTCGCACTATCTTGTTGTTAAAAAGGAAATTGGGCTTGATGGCAATCATATAAAAAGCGCGTCGGTTTCACGAGATAATTTTGACGGTACGCCGCACGTTGCGGTTACGCTTGATGATGAAGGCGGCGAGATTTTCTGGAAGCTTACGTCAGAAAATGTTGATAAACCGCTTGCTGTTGTACTGGATAACCGCATCCGTTCCGCGCCAAAGATACGCGAAGGGATACGCACCAACATGAGTATTTCGGGTTTTAATGCCGATGAAGCAAATAATCTTGCGCTCATACTGCGTACCGCGGCGCTTCCTGTCGAGCTTGAAGTAATTCAACAACAGAGCATCGGCGCGGCACTGGGGGCGGATTACATTGAACAGGGGCTTAAAGCGCTTTTGGGCGGTTTGGGCATTGTAATGATTTTTATGCTTGCATTTTATAAAGCCGCTGGGTTTAATGCCGTTGTTGCCCAGTTCCTCAACATTTATATCATGTTTAGCGTGTTGTCTGCCTTTAATTTTACCTTGACGCTGCCGAGTATAGCGGGCTTTATTCTTACCATAGGAATGGCGGTAGATGCTAACGTCATCATCTTTGAACGCATAAAAGAGGAGCTTAAACTAGGCAAGACGCGAAAAGCCGCCGTTGAAGCGGGTTTTAACAAAGCATTCTGGGCAATTATGGATTCAAATATCACGACATTTATCGCGGCGCTTTTTTTGTCACAGCTTGGTTCCGGGCCGATTCAGGGCTTTGCGGTAAGTCTTGCCATTGGCGTTTTCAGTTCGGTCTTTACCGCACTGTTTGTCTCGCGGCTTATGTTCGATTTTGGTACTGATGTGCTGCACAGTAAAAAGCTTTCTGTAAGCTGGAGGATATGATAATGAAGCGAACAGTTCATTTTTCGCGTTTATTTATACCGGCGGCGTTTGTTTCGCTTGCTGTTATTGGGGCCGGCATTGCCGGATATATCCTGAAAGGTGGTTTTAACCTTGGCGTTGATTTTCAGGCGGGTCTTTTGCAGGAGGTGCAGTTTGCCCCAGAAGCATTTTCGCTTACCTGGAAAGGGCGCGGAAACGCCGTTGTAAACTATTCGCGTACTGCAATCACTGTTGTGATTACCGGTACCGAGGCACAAAACGAACATCATAGTTTTGATTTCGCGGCGTATCCATCTCTCATAGAACTTACTGGTGCAATGGCAGAACAGCTTGAAGGTCTTGAAGTACTCCTTCTTGCCGAAGGAGAAATACAATCAACCTGGCTTATTGAAAGCGGACAGGGGACGCCGTTGCTTGGCTCAGAACCGTATCTGTTTCACTATCTTAAGCCGGGAAGTCCCGCCATTGCAATTAACGATGTACGTGATGCGCTTGCTCCTTTGGGCACTGTGGCGGTACAGGTTCTTGGCGAGCCTTCTGCGCGCCGGTTTATGGTACGGCTTGAAGATTCCGGCGAGACAGAAACAACAGAAGTGCAGAATGAACAGCGTCAGTCTGTTGTAAATGCTCTGGAGATGGTTTTTGGGCAGGGAAGCGTTACAATAACACGTTCTGATTATGTCGGCTCACGGTTTTCAAAACAGCTTCAGGAGCAGGCCGGTATTCTTATGGTATTAACATTAGTGCTTATTCTTGTATATGCTTCGTTCCGATTTAAGCCGCAATTTGCAGTGGGGGCAGTGCTTGCAATTGCACATGACGCGCTTATTATGGTGGCATTTATCGTATGGACACGCATGGAATTTAATACAACAACTATTGCGGCAATTTTAACCATATTAGGATATTCAGTTAACGATACTATTGTAGTGTTTGACCGTATTCGTGAAACACGCCGGCTTTATGAATCATTCAGTTTTCGGCAGGTGCTTGACCGTGCAATAAGTGATTGTTTAGGGCGTACTGTTATTACAACTTTTACCACGATGCTGGCGGTCTGTGCGCTTTATATTTTTACAACAGGTTCTATGCAGGATTTCGCTCAGGCGCTTCTTGTCGGCATGTTTGCCGGCGTGTATTCGACAATCTTTATCGCTTCAGGATGGACGCTGTTTTGGGATCGCTTTATCAAGCGGCCAAACACCAAGATGCAAGTTTCGGGAAATTAGATGTACCGCCATTTGTAATTTTGCATTGTGCGCTTTAACGAGCCGAGCGAACTAAATTGAATAATAGGTACTATTGGCGGTGCGGGGTTACCGTTGCCGCTTGTATTACCTGACGCGCCATTCGGTGTTTACTACACCACTTTCTACTGCGTAAGTGCGCTTCTTCCGGCAGGTGGCATTTAACCGTAAAATCAGTTATAATAGCGTATGAATGCGAAACAACAGCTTTCAACAAGCGATCAACTCATTATAGAATCTTACAAAGATTTGATGGAAGCGCTGGCTGCATATTTAGGTGATGCTTTTGAATTTGTGCTCCACAGTTTGACCGATCTTGATCACTCTGTTATAAAAATCGTTAACGGCTTCCACTCTGGCAGAAAAGAAGGCGCTCCTATAACAGACTTTGCATTGAATATGCTTGAAAAGATCCGTTGTGATGCTGACGGCGGTAACTATGCCAATTATCTTTCAACAAGCAAATATGGCAAACCGGTCAAATCAACAACCATTGTTATTTTTGGTGAAGCAAGACAAATAATCGGGCTTCTTTGTATTAATATGTATCTTGATAGCCCAATAACAACGCTCCTGCAGCATCTTTCATTAAATACACCATCTGAATATATTGCAGAAAATTTTATCAATGATTCTGACGAACTTATTAAACGTGCGCTTGATAAAGTAAAAACAGAAGTGTTAGCCGATGATTCGATTTCCGCATCACAAAAAAACAAAGAAATCGTTACGCGGCTTTACTATCAGGGGATTTTTAAGCTTAAAAATGCGGTTCCACTTACCTCCCAAGAACTTGGCTTATCACGAAATACTGTTTATATGCATATTCGTACGCTTGAAGAAAACAGCCCCAAAATATAATTACAGCGGATGTTTTGCATATTCCTTGTAAACATCAAGCATGGAATCAATAAACTTTTCCACCGAATATTTTTTTGAAATTACCTCTGATTTTTTCCCCATGGCACTGCGGAGCGCTTTGTCATTGAGGATTTCAAGTGCGCGTACCCAAAGTTCCCGGTCATCCTGCACCGTCCAGCCATTTTCACCAGGAAGCACCATGTCTGTAATACTTACATCATCGGGAGCAACGATAGGAAGACCCGCTGCCATTGCCTCAATAAACGTTACTGGGTGAACTTCACTGTGTGACGCGCTCATAAAAAGATCTGATGCTTTATAGGCTGTTTTTATTTCGTCGGGCCAACGGAGAAAACCGGTAAACACAACAGTGTTAAAAATTCCAAGCTGCTGCGCGTAAAGGACAAGCTCGCGGTGATCCGGGCCGTCGCCAACAAGGAGCAGCCGTGCTTCATTCATGTTTTGATGGATCATTTTAAAATTGTCAAGCAATACATTAAGATTTTTTTCTGTCCCCAATCTGCCGACAAAAACAATCACTTTGTTCTCTGGGGTAAGGTTGAATTTTGCCCGGAACTCGTGCGCTGCCTTTGCAAGTTCTGCGTTTGTTTGATAAAAATAAGATAGATCTATTCCATTAGGTATTACTTTTACCGGCTTTTTGAATTTAATTTGCCCAAGGAAAATTTTGTTTTTTTGTGATGGCGCAATAACACAACGCTGACTGCGAAGAATAAAATTAAAATACTTATCCATGTTGTTTCGAAAATATAAACGGAGCAGCCAGGGCGAATAATACAGATAATCAGGATAATGGGTGTGAAGCGTATGAATAGACGGAATTTTTAGTTTGTGTCGTATTGAACGGGCGGCAAGCATCAAACTGAATTCAGTATGCGTGTGGATTATGTCTAATTTTAGCTCTTTAGCCTGGCGAACAAGCTGAGGCTCGAAAAAAAAGCCGACCCGGTGCTGCGGTTCATAGGGGAAACGAAACGATTTAACGCGAAATACGCCATCTTCTTCAGTTGCATTGGGATGCCATACGGTAAAAACATAGGCGTTATGTCCGCGTTTTTCAAGTTCAGTTTTTAGCGCTCGCACAACTGTTACGACACCGTTTACTTGCGGCGTGTAAGAATCGGTGAATAATGCAATATTCATAGATGCTCCGTTAGATTATTTGTTCATCAATTGGTTTGCCGCCAGGCACCATAGGAAGTACCATAGCATCTTTATCAATTACCGCATCGATAACACAGGGAATTCCATCTGCGATAATTTTTTTCGCCTCGTTCAGCGCTGCGATGAATTCACTGTTTTGCTTGGCGCGAAATCCGCGGCCGTTATACGCTTCGGCAAGCCGCACAAAATCAGGCGGACGATCAAGTATTGTTTGCGAATAACGCTTATCATAAAACAGATTCTGCCACTGACGCACCATACCCAGTACGCCATTGTTGAGCACAATTACCAACACACCTGTTTTTTCCGCGGCGAATGTCCCCAATTCGGCACAGTTCATTCTGAATGAGCCGTCTCCAGTAAAAAGCACCACTGTTTTATCGGGGCAGCCTAAACGCGCTCCCAACGCTGCGCCCAGGCCAAATCCCATCGTGCCCAGGCCGCCCGATGTAATAAATTGACGCGGCGCGGAAAAAGGGAAAAACTGGGATGTCCACATTTGGTGCTGCCCAACATCAGTAACAACCAGCGTGTTTTCTCCCAGAATCCGTCCGGTTTCTTCAATAATGAAACGAGGATGAAGCGGTACGGTCCCGTCTGCGTCGAGATTGTGCGAGGCGGGCACAAGCGTCTTCCAGTGGGCAATCTCGCGCAGCCATTCAGGATGTTCAAATTGCCGGGGAAGTTTTTCCAAAACAGACAGAATAATCTTTTTTATATCACCAGAAACAAAAGCCGTTGAACGAATGTTTTTGTTGATTTCTGCCGGATCAATATCAAAATGAAGTATCTGGGCGTTTTTTGCAAATTGGCCGGCGCTGCTTGTTACCCGGTCAGAAAAACGCGCTCCAATAGTGATTAAAAGATCCGCCTTTTGTATGGCCTTGTTCGACGCAACAGTTCCATGCATGCCTAACATTCCAGTCCAAAGTTGATGTGTATGAGAGAGCGCCCCCTGCCCCATAAGGCTTTGTGCAACCGGCGCATTGATGCGTTCAGCGAGCTGCCGCAGTTCAGAAGCGGCATTCGAGATAATAACGCCGCCGCCTGCATAAATCATGGGGCGTTCTGCGGCGGAGATAAGCTCTGCCGCTTTGGCTATGTCTGCTCCGGTAAAAGTCTCGCGGGCGTTTCGTTCGGTAAGACGGGTGGCACGTTCAGAAATAGTTGCCGACGTATTAAAAAGATACGACGAAATATCAGCATGTGCCGCTGTTACATCTTTGGTAATGTCGATAAGCACCGGCCCAGGCCGGCCAGAGCGCACGACAATAAATGCTTCACGGATAACTTCGGCAAGTTCAGAAACATTTTTGACTATCCAGTTATGTTTAACAACGGGCATCGTGATGCCGGTAATATCAACTTCCTGAAAACTATCGCGGCCTAAAAGATTGTTAACGACATTTCCGGTAATGGCAACAAGCGGAATAGAATCCATGTAAGCTGTTGCTATGCCGGTAACAAGATTTGTTGCTCCCGGCCCGCTTGTTGCAAGACAAACACCTGTTTTGCCGGTGGCGCGGGCATACCCGTCCGCCGCGTGGGCGGCATGTTGTTCATGGCTTACAAGAACATGCCGTATTCTGTCTCTATGCCGGTAGAGCTCGTCATAGATATTAAGCACTGCGCCGCCAGGGTATCCAAAAATCGTATCCACACCCTGTTCAACAAGCGATTCGATGAGGATTCGCGATCCTGTATATTGTGCGGCTTGCGTTGTATTCATAATACATCCCTATGATACCTGCTCGTTCAACCGCAGTCAAGGCACATTCCCGCAATTCTTATGCCAGAGATTGCGGATTTCGGGGGATAACCGGAAGCCGCTTGCCCGAAGCGGCTCGAAGCGCGTGGTTGCCGCCGCCGCGTCTGCCCTGCTTGACAAAAATGCTTGAGCCGTGGTAAGTTATACTTAAAATCTGAATTAACCTAGGAGATTATCAATGAAAACACCAAGGAGTAGCTCCGCGGGGTGCGGACGGTCTTGCGGCGCGG
>JAITHM010000057.1 GCA_031279965.1 Spirochaetaceae bacterium | reverse complement strand
CGTGGAAAGCCCCAGCCGCGCGCAGGCGAGCGCCGCCTCTATCCCCGCGTGCCCGCCGCCTATGACGATGCAGTCGTAGTCCATGGCCGTAAGTGTAGCGGGGAGTGCGGGGAGTGGACAGGGGCAGTCTAAAATTTCTGTCAAACTATTTTAGGCCATGATATGCGCAACTTTTCTTGGGGGAATTTGTCATAAAAATGATGAAAAACAAAGGACGAGTCGAAGTCAACCGGGAACTTTGCAAGGGATGCTATCTCTGCATCCACGCCTGCAAGAAGGGCGTACTCAGTATTGATGAAACTCCAGCGGCACTTGGTGTGTATCCGGTTAAGGCCTCTGGCACAGCGTGTGTTGGTTGCGGGAACTGTTATGTTGTCTGTCCCGATCTCTGTATTACTGTGTATTGCGAGGAGGCCGAATAGTGGCAGATGAACGATGTTTGATGAAAGGTAACGAAGCGATTGCCGCGGCGGCCATCCGGGCGGGATGTTCTGCTTATTTTGGATATCCAATAACTCCTCAAAACGAGATTGCCAATTACATGGCACAGGAAATGCCGGAACACGGCCGGATTTTTCTTCAGGCTGAAAGCGAAACTGCGGCTATTAACATGGTGTATGGCGCAGCGGCGGCAGGCGTACGGGCAATGACCTCAAGTTCAAGTCCGGGGGTAAGCCTTAAACAAGAAGGGATGAGCTATGCGGCGGGGGCAGATCTGCCTCTTGTGCTGGTGAATGTGATGCGCGGCGGGCCGGGGCTTGGCTCAATTGCCCCTGCTCAAAGTGATTATTTTCAGACGACACGGGGCGGCGGTCACGGAGACTATCGCTGTATTGTTCTAGCCCCAAAAAATGTACAGGAATGTGCCGATTTAACGTATCTTGCCTTTGATCTTGCTGAGCGTTACCGAATGCCGGCGATTATTCTTGCTGACGGCATGATTGGGCAGATGATGGAAGCTGTCATATTGCCGCCCGGGCGTGACCCGTCTGCGTTACCCCGTTGTAATTGGGCGATAGGAGGGATGTCCGCCTCACCGCGAGAACCCCGGCATATAACCTCGCTCAACCTGGAGCCGTGTGAACTTGATGCACAAAACACCGCACGATTCCGCCGCTATGACGAGCTTGCACAGTCTGAAACACGGTTTGAAACTGTAGGAGACGCTGATGACAGCATTGTGCTGGCTGCCTACGGTACATCAGCGCGGGTTGCTGCTGGAGCACGGGAGCTTGCCGCACAGGCGGGACGGAAGGTCTCGCTTTTTCGGCCTGTTTCGCTGTTTCCGTTTCCCTCTCGCGAGCTTGTCGATTTTACAGCAGGCAGACCAGTTCTTGTTGTTGAAATGAGCTGTGGACAATTTATCGAAGATGTTAAACTTGCTTTTTTTGACAGTACACGGCCAAGTCCGGTGCATTTGCTTGCTCATTCTGGTGGTGTTGTTCCTACCGAAGATGAAGTCTTTCAACGCCTTATGACATTGTAACGAACATCATTTAACCGTTCCAGCCCTTTTCTTTTGGCCTTTTTTAAAACTTGAAAGTGCTGAACCGGACTGGACAAGGCAGGGTGTTTGTGCTATGATAAAGTATGGTGGAACAAGAGGTCTGGCTGGAGACGACTGACGGCATCCGGCTTTTTGTTCGAAAGTGGCTGCCGAACACTTCTGTGCGGGCTGTAATAAACATAGTGCACGGCATGGCAGAACATAGCGGGCGCTACCGGCATCTGGGCGAATTCTTTTGCGAACATGGTATTGCAATATGGTGTGCCGATCAGCGGGGGCATGGCAAAACTGCCGAAGACCCGAATAACGATGAAAAAGAAGGAGGGCTTTCTGGACATTGCGCCGACAGGCACGGTTTCCGAAAGGTTCTTCATGATATTGATATGGTTCATAAAACAATCATAAAGCATCATAAAAATTTACCGCTTTTTGTGTTGGGACATTCGTGGGGGTCGTTTTTAGTGCAGGGTTATATTGAGTTCTATGGCGGCAAAATTTCCGGTGCAATACTTTCCGGCACACGAGGTCCAGGGGGGGTAGAAACAAGGTTGGGAGTACGATTCCTTATATTCCTGACAAAGCTCTGCGGTGTACGAACGCGGCTTTCGTTTGTCAATGCGATGATATTAGGCCGCTGCCTAAAAACTTTTGCTCCGTGTAGAACACGCGCTGACTGGCTTTCCCGTGACGAAGCCGCTGTTGACGCAGCTCTTGCGGATCCTCTCTATGGGCAGCTTCCAACGCTGGGTTTTTTTCGTGATATGTTATATGCATTAAATTTAATACATAAAAACCGTGCTATGGAAAAGATAAGCCGCTCCCTGCCGGTGTATGTTTTGGGCGGCGACAGAGATCCTGTCGGCGAAATGGGCGAAAGTGTTAATGTGCTCATTAAAAAGTATGTCAGCCTGGGTATTAAAGATCTGTCATTTGTGTTATATCCTGGAGCGCGGCATGAATGTTTTAACGAAATTAACCGTGACGAAGTTCTACGAAATCTTTTATTGTGGCTGGAGAAACATCTGTGAGGTATCGTTATATAAAAAAAGCTGATGGTTCGCTTGTTCGTTCTGCGCAAATCTGGACGGCTGAGGAACACAACATCGCAAAGAGTGATGTCGACCCGCTGGCCGTGTATATTTGCAATAAGCTTTCTAATGAAGGATACGAAACCTATATTGTAGGCGGTGCGGTGCGCGACCTTTTATTAAAAAAAGTGCCCAAAGATTTTGATATTGCAAGTGCTGCAACGCCGTCACGGATAAAAAAGATTTTTAACAACTCCCGGATTATCGGCAAGCGCTTCCGGCTGGTGCATGTTTTCTTTGGCGATAAAATTTTCGAAATCGCTACATTCCGCTCTATGCAGAACGGCGCATCAGACAACACGTTTGGTAAAATAGAAGAAGATGTGATGCGCCGAGACTTTACGATGAACGCCCTTTTTTATGATCCGCAAAAAGAATTTGTTGTGGATTTTGTCGGCGGTTTTGAAGATATTAAAAACCAACGAATAAAACCGTTGATACCGGTTTCTACGATTTTTACTGAAGATCCGGTGCGGATGCTTCGCGCGGTAAAATATGCCGTTATCTCCGGCTTTTCGCTGCCCTTTGCCCTGCGCCAAAAAATAAAAAAAAGCGCTTCCGAGCTTAAGCGTATTTCACCCTCTCGCTTGACCGAGGAGATGGGCAAGATTCTTAAATCGCCCCACGCAGCAGCTATAATAGAACAATTTGAAGAACACGGCCTTTACCTGTATTTGCAGCCCAAAGCGTCAAAACTTATCAGATCATCGTCCAATTTCAGGCGGCGGTATTTTGAAGCTTTCGCCCAAATAAACGCTGACGGCGAAGAGTATGCGGACGCGATAAACGGCGGGCTTAGGGCAATGATACGTGATTATATCGAAGATTCAGTTGATTGGAAAAAGGCAAACGAAGAATCATATAAATCTGCGTTCATCATGGCACGCAAGTTTATATTGCCTATCAATCCGCCGCGTATAGAATTAAGCCGTGCGATGCGTGATATTTTTGCAAGTCACGGCCTCAAAATTCATCGCTGGCGCTGTTTGGACCGGAATCGGCGTGGCGATTGATTCCACAGCGATTCTAGCGCTTGATACGGCGACAGAAATAATTTCTACAGGCCTTGTTGTACAGGGGAAATATTTTTTTACTCAGGTAGATGCAGGGCTTTCTCATTCAGAACTACTATTCCAAATGATAGATTCGGTGCTGGCACTAGCGCGGCTTGAACGGGAGGAGATCAGTCTTATTCTGTGCGCACGCGGGCCGGGATCATGGACAGGTTTGCGCATTGGATTTTCTGCAGCACAAGGCCTTGCCTTTGCTCTGCGCAAACCATATCGGACTATCGCTACATTGGATTATATGGCGCTGCCTCATGCGGCGTTCCATGGAGCAGTAATTCCTGCGCTTGATGCAAAACAACAGCGTTTTTTTTGCGCCATCTACAAACATGGCCGCCGAATTTCTCCATATCTTGATGCTGAGGTAGAGGAGCTTGCCGCACTTTGTGCTGATGAATCAAATATTCTTCTTACAGGAAACGCGGCAGACATCCTTCATGCGCTGCTTTCGCCGCTCTGCACAGCCCAACATTTTGTTATTGACCCTAACTTTCGCAGAGGAAGAGCGCTTGATCTTATACAATGTTTTAGAGATCAAGACAGCATTAAGGCAGAACAGGAAAATGCGCACAGCCTTCTTTATTTACGAAAGAGTGACGCTGAAATTCAGCGCCATGGCCGATAGGTCGCTGTGCAAAACCAAGGGATAAACCCGCATATATTTTAGTGTTGCGTATAAAACAGTATTATTTGTTTGAGTATATCAATTCCTATAAATACTCATCAAGTATTTTCTTTGATTTTTTCCATTGATTGTCCCATGTTATATTCCGCGCTTTGCAGTAACGGCATAACCGCGCAGGCTTTATCAATTCATTTAATATTGCGGCGGAGTTTGGAGCTTTATAAATATCAACATAATCGTCTTCCGCAACTTCAAGATTTTGATTGAAGTATTTATTAAAGTACGCTATGTATGCTATTCGTGCGCATTTGTATATTTTCCCCTTTACAAGCTGGAAACAAATTCCTCCTAAAAAGCAGGCGCCAAAACTTTTTCTATAATTCTGCTTACCTTGAATATCAAGCGGTATTTTGACCCATTGATTCGCTGAACCGGTCATTTCTACGCCACAGCTTTCTTCCATTAGTTTTATCTGAACGCCAAATTTTCGCGCGGTTTTTCTTATGTATTCTTTTTCAAGAGCAACCGGATACTCTGAAACGACAATAATAATGTTATTTTCGGCGCATACCGTCCAAAACCTGTCCGGCTGTTTGGGGAGAAGGATCCCATTGGTTACAAGTTCTATTTTTCCAAATATATCGGAAGACGCGCAAACCGGAAAATACTTTCGGGTTAGTTCAAGAAAGCCGGCGACTTCAGGATGTAAGAGAGGCTCGCCTCCAAGTATTCTAATATCCGCGCATATACCGCCCGTTAATGCTGATATTCTTTTAATATCACTCTCATATACGTTAATGTCTAAAAGATTGAGTTCGCCACAGAGCGAAGAAAAATGTATGCAGCCGGCGCAGTTAAGATTGCATTTATCCGTTAAATGTATTTCAAAGCGCAATGCCGACCAAGGCATTTTACACCCATACACCTTATAATGAATTTCCTGTGCTTTTAACCGGACAGAACGTGGAAGGTATTTCCTAAATGTCATAAAGAATCTGTGTATCAGCGTTTCTTTTTTGCGTGGTTTTTCAGCTATTGTATTGGGGGGGGGGGGGGGTAAGTCATTAAACGTACAGTAGAATTATCGGCAAGTTTTTTGGTTTCACAAGAATGTTTT
>JAITHM010000137.1 GCA_031279965.1 Spirochaetaceae bacterium | reverse complement strand
TTGTTGGCTTTACAAAATCAGTTTTTTTCATAAATCACTCCTAGATTTGTCTATCATTATACCATTGGCTTTGGCGCTGTCAAGAATTATTTCGGCAAGAATCAGCGGACTCTGCCTTCAAACCCGCACATATCCAAATAAAAAGCCCGTCCATTAGGACGGGCTTTCACGCTCCCCCGCGCGGGTTCGAACCACGGACCCAGTGGTTAACAGCCACTTGCTCTGCCAACTGAGCTACAGGGGAAAGTTGCTCCAGATTAGCCTGCCCCGAAAAAAAATGTCAAGTGCCCTTTGCCAGTTGAAATTGCGGGCAGAGGACACAGGAGGCAGAGCGCGGCCATTAACCTGCACAAGGGATTGCAGCGGAATTCGCGCAGCGAATTAGAGCGGAAAGCCCGGTCTGCCGCCGAAGCGCGGCAGATGCGCCCAAAATACGGGGAATTTTTCAATTTATATATGCACCGGACATTGGAGAAGCCGCATTTTCGGTGAAGGTTTTTAGGACTCCCCTTGTGTAACGCTGCTTCCACTCCCTGCTCTGTTCTTTACGCGCCTTGAGCGCGGCGGCCACCTCCTCCGCACAGGCGGCTTTTCCGGCCAGAGCTACAATGTTAAGAGAGCGCGCTTTAATGTCAAGCTCAATAAGGTCGCCTTCTTCGATAAAAGCAATAGGGCCGCCTGCCGCAGCTTCAGGCGATACGTGGCCAATGGCAGGCCCGCGTGACGCACCTGAAAAACGCCCGTCTGTAATAAGGGCGATTGAGGACGAAAGTCTGGGATCGGAGGCGATAGCCTCTGTGGTATAAAACATCTCCGGCATTCCGCTTCCCCTGGGCCCCTCGTAGCGGATAATGACAGCATCCCCGCGCTTTATCTTGCCGGTAAGCACTGCGTCAATGGCCTCTTCCTCAGAATTAAACGGCCTTGCGCGGAGAGTTGCCTTGAACATTTCTTGCGGAACAGCCGAATGTTTGACCACAGCCCCGTCCGGCGCAAGATTACCGTAGAGCACCGCAATCGTTCCGTCTTCTCCTACCGGTGCGTCAAACGGACGGATAACATCTTCCCGCTTTACCCCAAGACGGGCAAGCTCTGCCGCGCCTTTTTGGTAAAAGTCCGAGTTTTTAATGTCGATAAGGTTCTCGCCAAGCGTCTTTCCGGTAACCGTCATTACATCAAGGTTGAGTTTCGCCTTAATTTCCTCCATTACACGCGGAACGCCGCCTGCCGGATGAAAGAACTGCGCAGGCCACTTTCCAGACGGCCTAATATCCAGTAGATACCTGGCGCCCCGGTGTATCCTGTCAAAGTCTGCGGCATCGAGCGGGACGCCGAACTCCCGCGCAATCGCAGGAAGATGTATAAGCGAGTTTGATGAACCTGCAACCGCCGCGTGTACAATCACCGCGTTTTCAAAGCTCTTTTCGTTTACTATATCGCGGGGACGAAATCCGCCGCGCCGTGCAAGCTCTACAGCCTGCTTTCCAGCCCTCTGTGCCATAAGAGAGAGATCCTCTGTTGCGGCGCCTAAAAGAGCGCTGCCCGGGAGGGCGAGTCCCAAAGCCTCAGCCAGTATCTGCATGGTGGAAGCTGTCCCCATGAAGCTGCAAGCCCCGCAGGACGGGCAGGCGTGATGCTTGTACCACAAAAACTGTTCGGCTGTGATCTCATCGCGCTTGAACATTGCGCTATACTTTCCTATTTGCTCCAGTGTGAGCAGGCCGGGCCCGGCATTCATAACGCCGCCTGGCACCAGAATTGCGGGAATATTGAGCCGTCCAATCGCCATAAGGTGCGCAGGCACCGATTTGTCGCATGAGGAGAGGAACACCGCCGCATCAAAGGCAGTCGTCTTTGCATGTATCTCGATTAGATTGCAGATAGCGTCGCGGCTTGCAAGCGAGTAATTGATTCCATCGTGCCCCTGCGCCTGTCCGTCGCAAATATCCGTTGCAAAGTAGCGCGCAGCCTTTCCGCCCTCGCCGTCTATAGCGCGGCGCACCTTCTCTGACAGTTCAAGCAGGTGTACACTTCCCGGATGGCTGTCTCCCGCCGTGCTCTCCACAATGATCTGAGGTTTTTCCAGATCATCCGCAGTCCAGCCCATACCCATTTTAAGGCTGTCCATTTCAGGCGCAATAGCGCGTGTTTTTTGACTTTCAAACATAAGTAATTTTAAGACGGCAGATTATATTTTGCAATGGACAAACACAAATGATGCGGAATTTCAGGCTTGATTTGCCGTACGCTAACTTGACAGCATTATGCTGATACGGCAGACTACGAACACATGGAAGGGCATTGGTGACGAGCAGAAAAGCTATCGTTATTTTAAGTCTTATTATTGTGGTACTTGCCGGCCTGCTTGCCGCACTTATCAAGTTCAGACCGCTGCTTGACCGCATAAGCGCGACTTCATCAAATTCAATTGTTAAAGAGATTCTCCCTGTTTCAGAATACACCTGTCTGCTTTACCGGTATACAACTGTTGTTATGCATGAAGAAAGCAAAAAATTCAACGAATGGGAACTGCCATTTACTAAAAAAAAATACATTTACACGTATGACGGTATGATGAAGCTTGGCATCAATGGCAAGAATATTTCCATCAAACAGTTTGGGCAGCGCATCCAGCTTCACATGCCGCCTGTGCAGGTGGTTTCTCACATTATTGATGAACGCTCGATCAAGGTTTACGATCAGACACGCAACGCTTTTAATCAAATTGAAATTGACGAAGCCTTCAAAATTAATGCCGAACAAAAGGCGCACATGGAAGCCAAAGCGCAGAGCGAAGGCGTATTTGAAGAAGCGCAGCGTGCTGCTGAGCAGCAATTTGGAGATCTTTTAAAAAATCTTCCCGGCGTAAAAAATGAATTCATTATTGAATTCGTTTGGTAACTGCACCCGCCGCTTAAACAAGTCTTATGAATACTGAGTCTAACCTAGTGTAAGTTGACTAAAATATGCTATATTGTATCTTATGCGCAAACGCAGTTGGGAAATCATCTGTCTTTTTCTCGCATCCGCTGCGGCGGTTAACGCGGCAAATTTTGATTCCGGCGCGTATGGCTCATGGCATGATTTTTTTTCTGATCTTTACGGACAAGATGAAAACAACGGATTAACGGCGTTTTCTGTGCTTGCAGTGCCGATGGGGGGGCGCTCCGAAGGCATGGCCGGCGCGTTTTCCGCAGTATGTGATGATATATCTTTTTTTGAATGGAATCCTGCTGGTTCTGCAATGCTCAATAAAACAGAGCTTGCGTTTTTTCATAACAACTGGATTGCCGATACAAAAATTGAATCGGCAGTGTTTTCAATGCGGCTTGCTCGTTTGGGTATTGCCGCAGTAGCAAAATGGCTTTACACGCCGTTTACCGAATATGGGGGCTGGGGAGAGCGGCTTTCAAAAGGCTATTATTCGGAAGTAGCCGGCATGTTAAATGCTTCTTACAATTTTTTCCCCGGCTATTATTTTCCGGGTTTGTCGCTGGGAGTAAGCCTGAAAGGAGCTTTTCGCTCAATGCCTGAGTTTTCAGGCTCTACGGAAGTTTCTCAATCAGCAGCGGGTTTTGCCGCAGATGTTGGTATACTTACACGGGTTAATTTTTTAAAACTCTACGATTCTCGTGATAAAAACATGTCATTTGCGCTGGTGCTGCGTAATTTTGGCCCTCCCATAATGGATGAAGGGATGCCGTCGATGGCTGTTGCTGGATTTTCCTACCGTCCTGTGCGCCCGTTTCTAATCTCCTTTGATTTTTCTTATCCGTTAAATTTTGTTGATTTATCGTTGTCAGAAAAGCCGTTCTTTGCCCTTGGTTTTTCCGCAATGTTGACACGCTTTCTTTCAATGCGTACTGGATTCCAGTTGAAGGCCGGCGGTTCAAAGTTTACGCTGGGCAGTTCGCTTGAAATTGGCGCGGCAGCGCTCGAAGTAAATTATACGCTTGATTTGGCCACGCAAATGCAGCCGCTTAATCGAGTGACGCTCGGTGTCCGGCTTGACCTTGGAGACGGCGGGCGTGAAAAGCAGGCGCAGCTTGTTGATGAATATTACTTGGCGGGACTTGACGCATATTCGCAAGGTGATGATGAAAAAGCACTTGATTTTTTTAAAGCGGCACTGGAATTGGATCCTTTTTTTGATCCGGCTCATGAAGGAGTCAGTGCCGTCAACAATTTTCGCGCCCTTTCGGGCCGTATCCAAGAAATAGGAACTTTCGATTAAGTTTGGCCGTCAGGCACGATAGCGCTCAATTCGCAAGCGGGCAGAATTTTAAAAAAATTCTGACTTAATCCATTTATAAAGGCGGCCAAAAGGGCCTGAACCGCTGTTTTCGCGGACTTTGCCTTCTGACACACCGCCATATACCGACTGCCGTTCCCGCAAATCACCTTCAAGCACCAGGCCAATTGCCGCTGCATATTCGGGATTACGGTAATCGGCGGCAAAACCTCCCAGCGAAAGCGGCTCGCCAAGCCGCACCGGTAATTTGAATACATGCGCCGCCAGATCTGCCGCGCCAAGCAGGTTCGCGCCGCCGCCTGTTAGTACAAGGCCGCCGCCTAAAGGCCGTGCTGTGGCAATCTTTTCAAGTCTTTGCCTAACAAGGTTAAAAGTTTCCCGCATACGGGGCTCAATAATTTCCAATATGAGTGAGCGCGGGATAGGAAACGGCGCACGGCCGCCCATGCCTGGTACAATAATATCTTCTTCAAGGCCTTCAATAAGCGGCGCCCAACAGCATCCGGCCTCAATCTTGATTTTTTCCGCAGTCTCGATGGAAATATTTTTCACTATCGATATATCACTGGTAACCTGATAGCCTCCGGTAGGAACGGAAAATGTCGCGTAGGGGGAACCGTTAGCATAAACCAGAACATTCGTGGTACCGCCGCCCAAATCAACAACAGCAACGCCAAGATCTTTTTCTTCTTCTGTAAGCACTGCCGTCCCCGCCGCAAGCGCCTGAAGCACAAGGCCATCAACCATAAAGCCCGCACGATTTACACAGCGGACAAGATTTTGCGCATTTGTTTTGGGACAGGTGATGATATGAACTTCACTTTCAAGCCGTACGCCTATCATATCACGGGGATCTCGGATGCCGCCCTGTGAATCAACACTAAAAGATTGAGGAATTACTTCAAGTATTTCGCGGTCCATCGGAAAGTCAACGGCGCGGGCTGCTTCCAGTACACGGTCAATATCAGCTTCAGTAATTTCGCGCTGTTCACGATTCTTGCCATTTACAGCAACAACTCCGCGTGAAATAAGGCCCTCGATACATGCACCGCCAATGCTTGTCCAGCAGTGTTCTACCTCACGGCCGCTCATCAATTCAGCAGCTTCTATGGCCTGAAGCACCGCACGCAGTGTTGATTCAATATTAACAACCACTCCGCGCCGCATTCCCTGTGACGGGCTGCGTCCTACACCAGTTATCTCGAGTATGCCGTTCTCATTACGTTCACCGATAATCGCGCAAACTTTAGTCGTGCCTATATCAAGCCCGACGGTCAACTCCTCATTAGCCAGAATAACCCTCCCGCTACTCCCTTATCTTATATGATGCGGTCCCCGACCTAAAATCAATTTCGTCTACCCGTATCCGCCGCTCTTTCAATACATCAAGAAGAAGCAACGCATAACTTACCTTTTCTGCGCTCAATATTGTACCAATTTTGATACGCACTGGAGTCTGAACCGGGTACAACGTTACTTCAAAACTATCGTTTGTTTTTTTATTGATCTGCATCTCCGAAATCGCCTGAAGCAATTCCGGTGCAGTATCTTTTAACTCCTTGATACTTCGTAAGAGCGGTACAAGAAAATCAGGCAAACGCAACCCCGTCCGCACATTTTCAAACGTCAGTCCTGATAATATAGGCAAAGCGCCTTGCCTGGCAAGCCCCCCGCCTGTATCTCCAATCTGAAATACTACGCCTTCACTATCAAAAATTACCGGTACTATACGGCCGTTTACATTGGTCAAAGAAAGCGCCGCCGCGCTGCGCCCATACAGTTGAATTCGCACCGTGTCTGGAAAATGTTTGCTGATTTCAACCCGCGCTACCTGTGGAATCGATAACAGTCCTTCTTCCGCCTTGGGTATGTCAAATGAAAAATACGAAGTACGTGAGGTAATGCCCGCTTTGTCTAAAACTGTAATCCGGCTCAGGGTGTCAATGCCACTGATATCAACCGCCGAAAGAGGCATACAGGGACCAATCACAAAAAGCCACAAAAGTTCACCCAGAAGCAGCAGTGAACAGATAATAAAAACACGCATCAGAGGCTTTTCGAAGCGGAATGATTCTTCCCGTCCCCCTCCGGACGGCACTTCTTCCTCTCCGACAAGCCTTTCCGGTGTAAATTCCGGTTTCACGCTTTAGTTTTATGTTTTAATAGGGTAAAAGTCCCGGTCTATCATTTTCGAACGCGGCCGCTCTAAAGTTTTGCCTGTTATAGCTGATGCGAAAATCTAGCACTTCCGAACGTTTTTTTTGGTAGGTTACCGAAATTGAGTGCCTGCCATTGGCAAGCCGTTTCCCCCACTTTCCGCCAGGACGAAGCTTGGCAAGACGTTGGCCATCAACAAATACTTCCATATTACCCGGTAAATCATCAGAACGTGTCACAATAACGGCGGGCACACCGGTATCTTCCAGCGGATCCGGTCCAAGAAGACATCCGCCCGCAATAAATGATAACCCTATGACGATAAGAACAAATGGCAGCTTTTTCAACATATCACATTCTCCCAAAAGATTGATAATTCTTTTTCGGAATTTATCGTAAAAACTAAAGGATTTCGAACATCTGCGGTTTTTATAACTCAAGCTTCGTGATTTTCTTTGACAACCTGAGCATAAATTTCACCATGAAGCGGCCGGATTTTAAGAATTTCACCGGGGCGCGCATCTTCGGCACGGCGGATGATTTTTCCTGTTACCGCCTGGGTAACAACAGAAAATCCCCGTTCAAGTATTGCACGAGGATTCGCCGCCTCGAGTACCGTCTTTATCAGATCAATCTGAGTCCGGCGCTGGCGGACCACTGCGTCTACGCCATTAAGCAGCGCTTCTTTTGCATCATCAAACCGAATCAGCCGCGGCTGAAGAATAAGACGAAAGCGCCGTTCAAGGTCGCTTGCACTGAACGGCTTAATCAAAAGACGCGCCCGCTCAAGCCTGCTGTGCGCTGTATCCTTCAAAAACTGAGTATAATAGCGAACGCTGCTTAATGTTTCCATACGGTTTTCACTGACAAGTTCGGCGGCGGCAGAGGGGGTTGGGGCGCGCAGGTCTGCGGCAAAATCAGAAAGCGCCCAATCGATTTCATGCCCTACTGCGCTTATTACCGGAATTGTTGATGCGGCAATTGCCCGTACAACCACTTCTTCAGAGAAAGGCAGCAGGTCTTCTATCGAACCGCCGCCTCGGCCAACAATCAGTACATCGGCAAGCTGCCAGAAATTTGCCTGTTCAATACGCCGCGCGATAAACGGAGCAGCCTCCGCTCCCTGAACAGCCGTTGGTAATACAATTATCCGTACGCCTTGTGCCCGCCGCGCAAGAATCTGAAGAATGTCTCGAATTGCCGCACCACTGGGCGAGGTAACAACAGCAACGGTTTCAGGAAAGCGCGGAATAGGCCGCTTGCGTTCTTCAGCAAACAGTCCTTCTTCTGCAAATGCCCGTTTTCGTTTTTCAAGCATCGCAAGTATATCACCAGTTCCAGAAAGCTCTTCCATCGTGTCAACAACAAGCTGATAGCCCCCCCGGGGCGGATACACCTGTATCTTACCGTTTGCAAGAACAAGTTTTCCGTCTTTGGGCTGAAAAGCCAATGTGCGCGTTGAATTCTTGAACATGACTGCAGAAAGCACCGCACCGCTGTCTTTCAGCGTAAAATAATGATGGCCAGAAGGATAGGTTTTGAAGTTGGAAATCTCTCCTTCGATAGATACTGAAGCAAAACCGTCTTCGAGACACTGTTTAATAAGGCCAGTTATCTCTGAAACTGAATATTTTTTTACCGTTGTCATGTTCGGCTATACTACCGCACTCAAGCCGTCATCCTCTAGTGTTCTCTCTAGAACAACAAACCTGTTGCATTTTTAAGTCTCGTGGTATAGTTTGTACAGTAATGAAAATTCGCCTTAAAATCATATTGGTTGTACTGCCGCTCATTATTGCAAGCCTTATTTTTGCCGAAGGAATTATCTGGTTTGGTGTTACACGCGACATAACCCTTATGGCAGAGGAATCACTTGATTTTAAGCTGTATCAGTTGGAAACGTATGCGGAAAATCAATGGTCGCTTCTTATTGAAAACGGCTACGCAGAAAATGAGAATATGATCGGTGCGGCCAAAAGTGCGGTTGAAATCTACGCCTCGACGCTTGCGGTAAAACAAAGTGAGCGTATTTTTGCACTTGATAACACCGGCTCGCTTGTTATGAAAAACGGCACAATCAATATAACACCAGAAGAATATGCGGCGCTTATTGAACTTGTTAAAACTAGGCCGGATGGCATATTAAACGCGCCGCTTGGGGGCAAAGAACGTGTTCTTAAAACAAGTTATTTTATTCCTTTCAGGTGGCAGATTTTTGTAAGTGATGAACGGGAATCATTTTTTAGCGCCGTTGACCGCATTACAGCCCAATCACTTGTTACGCTTCTTGTTGCATCGATACTTGCTATTGTTCTTCTGGTAATGCTCGCTCGTTTTCTAACAAGCCCCCTTGCACGAATTGTAAAAACAATGCAGCGCATTATCAGTTCATCAAATCTTTCTTCACGTGCAGAGGTTGTGTATAATGATGAGATAGGTTCACTTGCGCAGAATTTTAATTTTATGCTTGATGAACTTGAAAAATCCTATAAACAAACAAAAAAATATGCTTTTGAGTCAACGCTGGCACAGAAAAAAGAAATGCGTATTCGTGAAATTTTTCAAAAATATGTACCGCATGATGTTATTGAACAATTTTTTGCATCGCCAGAATCAATGCTGCGCGGCGAAACCCGCGAACTTGTTATTCTTTTTAGCGATATACGCGGTTTTACCACAATTTCAGAAACGATGCGGCCAGAAGATGTTGTAAGCTGCCTTAACAGATATTTTAGCGGCCAGGTTGATACGGTGTTTCGTTATAACGGCATTGTTGATAAATATATCGGCGATGCGTTAATGGCTTTTTGGGGCGCTCCGCTTAAAACTGAAAATGACGCACTTTCTGCTGTTTTTTCAGCATTGGATATGCTTGATATTCTTGCAGAGTTTAATGTTGAACAGCGGCAGCTTGGGAAACCAGAATTCAGCATAGGCATAGGCATTAACATGGGTAATGTGACTGTCGGCAACATTGGCAATGACCGTAAAATGAATTATACGATTATTGGTGACGCAGTAAATCTTGCTTCCCGTGTTGAAGAGCTTACCAAAGAGTACCAACAGCAGCTTCTTATTACTGAATATGTCTATCAAAAAGTAAAAGATAACGTTATTACACAGCTTATTGGCAATGTCGTTGTTCGTGGACGCAGTGAGCCGGTAAATGTTTACACCGTCAGGCGCAAATAACTATCACGCATACCGCCCCTCTCCTGTGTCAGAGAGGAACCGTATGTGATCAGCCCTATTTGGGGGACAGGATCATATTCTGTTTTTTAACCCGGCGCTGATAAATTGTATCAACAACAACAGAAATTGCATTATCGCCAGAAACATTACACGCAGTACCAAAACTGTCTTGGGTAATATACAGCGCGATAAGCAGGGTGGCAATCGTGCTTTCTGTAGGAATACCGACAATGGGCAGGAAAGGCAGCGCTGTCATGATCGCACCGCCCGGCGCTCCCGGGGAAGCAATCATAACAATGCCTAGGGTAAGGATAAAAGGAATAATCTTATCAAGACCGATGGGCATTTGGTTAATGAGTAGAACCGCGGTTACACAGCTTGTTATCGTGATCATTGAACCTGCCATGTGAATGTTTGCACAAAGCGGGATAACAAAAGCGCGTATTTCCCGCGAAACGCCGTCTGCTTCGGCACATTTAAGATTTACCGGAATTGTTGCCGCCGAGGACTGTGTGCCAATCGCAGAAAGATAACCGGCAATTTGATTATGCATCAGCATAAAAGGATTTTTACCGCTGATAGCGCCTGCAATGCAAAAAAGAATCGTCAGATAAATAAGATGAAGTATAATAACTGTTAAAAAAACCTTCCAGAGAAGATTCAAAATAGCAAAAGTCTGTCCGCTCACCGTCATATTGGCAAATGTTCCACAGATATACAATGGTAACAGTGGAATAATTACCGTGCGTAAAACGCTGTTTATTGCCGTGGAAAATTCGTTAAAACTTTTATAGAGTGTGTTGTCACTGTTTTTTGCCCGCTGTGAGCTTATGCATAATCCCAAAATAAATGACAGTACGACAGCTCCGGTAACGCTTACCACTGGTGGAAGCGGTAATTTAAAAAAAGGTTGAAGCATGCCTTCTTCGGCACTCCGTATTTCATCAATGGGTGCGGCTAAAATAAAAGAGGGGAACAGATTCTCTGCTGTAATAAATGCAATAGTTCCCGACACCAGCGATGAAAGATATGCGATAGCGGCAGTGATTGCCAGCAGCAATCCTGCACTGTTTGAAAGATCCGCAATACCCATTGTTACAAATGCAAGAATCATAAGCGGAATAACAAATATTAAAAACGCACTGATAATCTGCGAAATAGTCACTATAGTACGATTGAACCATACCGGCATATAAAGCCCAAATAAAACACCCAGGATAATACCGATAATCAATTTAAAAACCAATCCAAATTTTATTTTTTGTTTCATTTTTTTACTCCTTAGAATATATTAAACATAATTTAATTATAAAAATTGTCAACACAATTTTATCAGAAAACTGCCAAAGAACGCTTTACAGCAAACAAAACCACACTCAGATGACAAGAAAAAGAAGGCTTGTGATAATTCCAGCAAAACACAGCGCGATTCCTGCCATGCCGCCTTCAATATCTCCAAGCTGCACAGCACGTGCGGTGCCTATCGCATGGCCAGCCATCCCCATTGCACAACCGGCGGCAACCTTATCATTAAGCTTAAGATACTTGATCAAAAGCGGCCCTATCATTGATGTGCCAATTCCGGTAATTGAAATCGCAATAATTGTAATTGAAGGAATACCGCCGTATTTTTCGGTAAGTTCAAGCGCAATTGCAGTTGTTACTGATTTGGGAAGCAATGAGCTGGTGAGCACGCTATCCAGTGCAAAAAACTTACACAATAATTTTACGCTGAATATTGAAGTTGCTGAACCGGCAATGCATCCGGAAAGTACTGGTATAAGATTGCGCACTAAAACAGTACGCTGCTTATACATAGTGATAGCAAATACTGTTGTTGCCGGCAAGATAAAAAAGGTAAGCATCGTACCGCCTGAGCGGTAATTTTCGACAGAAAGCGGCGTTAGTACAATGATAAGTATTGTTAATATAATGCCAATAAGCAGCGGATTCATGCACGTAATCCGAAATTTTTTACACACAACAACGCCAATGCCATACGTTGTTATACTGATTATAAGCCCTACCAGCGGCAGATTTAACAGTTCCTGGAAATTCGTATTCATGATGAATGCCTTCCCCGGAAAAGCAGGCGGACAAGATAAACGACGGTATATGTAGCAAGAAATGTAAGAACAGTTGCGAGTATCGCAACAATAAAAAACTGAAAAACTACCGGATGCAATAAATCAAACTGTTCAATAATTGCAATGGCAGGCGGAAGAAAAAAAAGTCCCATATTGGAAAGCAGAAAATCCGCGGTTTTTTCAATCGTGTGCGGTTTAAAAAGTTTTATCAAAAGCGCAATGAAAAGCAGCACAATTCCCCAGACACTTGCCGGAAGTTTAACCGGAAGAAGCCGGGCCATGCCCTCGCCGAACAGACAAAATACAAGAATAACAGTTAATTGCCGTAAAACATCCACATGTTATCGTAAAAAAAATGCCGGTACTTATCAAGAGGGCGGCAGCGGCGCGGTTACAAATTTAAAAACAGCAGCTCAATATGAGTAGTTGACAGAAATGCAGGCAGCCACCAGAATGATATAATGTTTTTTCCGCTTTATATTGATCCGGGTACAGGAAGCGCGCTTTTTTCAATAACGATAGGCCTTGCTGCAACGCTTTATTTTGTAATGCGAGCGCTGTTCATTAAAGCAAAGGTGCTTTTTTTTCGCAGTGGAAGTGCGGGAAAAGCGCAAACAGCTTTTGTAATCTATGCGGAAGATAAACGATATTGGTCGCTTTTTAAGAGTGTTGTCGATGAGTTTGAAGCCCGTGGCATTGGCCTGTTGTATCTTACCAGCTCTCCTGACGATCCTGTATTTAACACTGCGTATACTCATATTAAAAGTGAACTGCTCAAAAAAGGCAATAAAGGCTTTGCACGGCTTAATTTTCTTTCCGCGGATTTTGTGCTTACGACAACACCCGGTCTTGATGTGTATCAATGGAAGCGGTCAAAGGGCGTCCGGCATTATTCTCATGTTATTCATGGCGTAACCGATGCGCTGACTTACCGTATGTTCGGTCTTGATTATTTTGATTCAGTCCTTATGACCGGCGCATATCAAGCTGAAGATATACGGCGGCTGGAAAAAATGCGTTCACTGCCGCAGAAAGAACTTGTCACCGTTGGGTGCAGCTATCTTGATGAATATCAGAAGCGGCTTGCAGAACTGCCTCTGGAACAGGATCACCAATTTACCGTGCTTGTTTCGCCGTCGTGGGGCGCATCGGCGCTGCTTTCCCGTTACGGCGAAAAACTTCTTACGCCGCTTGCCGCCGCAGGCTACCAGATTATCGTGCGGCCTCATCCGCAGTCGCTTATTTCTGAACGGGCGCTGCTTGACCGGCTTACCGCACAATATGCATCGTACAGCAGCATAAGCTGGGATTACGAGCGCGATAATGTTTATTCGCTTTCCAAAGCAGATATTATGATTTCGGATTTTTCCGGCATCATATTTGATTATATGTTTTTATGTGATAAGCCGGTACTGTATGTTAATTTTGAATTTG
>JAITHM010000072.1 GCA_031279965.1 Spirochaetaceae bacterium | reverse complement strand
CTGCACCTCCCCGTCGGCGTCGCCAAGTTTGAGTCGGAGAGCGGCGGCTTTTCGATGAGCAAACTGCGGGCGGACGAAATTAAAACCAGCTTTGGCCCCAGCTTTGAAGGCGACGTATACGACGGCAAGAACGGCAACGGTACGATAATAAACGTTACCTTCAATGACGGCGGTGATAAAACCGTCAAAGGCGATGCACAGCAGACCTACCTCGTCCGCTACCCCATACCGCTGGGGCTGGACGATGTGCGCGAAGAAATGAAAGCAAACTTCAACGAAGCCGTCGACGATAAAATAACGGATATGCACATACCCGGCAAAGACGCGGAAGGCTTTATGCCCCAGCCGCCAATGGACGTTGAGCTTGCCGTGCCGGTTTCGGTCAACACAGGTACGGTTTCTGGCCGCGACACGCCGGAGGTTACCGGCGTTAGCCAGCTTCTGTACTACGTCAACCTTACTTTTAAGCAGGGCGGCCTCCCCAAAGTGAACGGCACCGGCGCCGTTATAAGCGAGGCTAACAAAGACCAGTTCTTAAACTGGGTGCAGTTTAAGACAGACAATAGTTACGGCCCCGCCGCGAGTGTGCTGCTGGATTTAGATGCCAACATCGTAACATGGGTTTCCCCGCAAATAACGAAAGCCGATATTGGCAGCAGCGAAACAACCCTGCTTGACGTTAAATTCGCCCTTCAACCCGCCAGCGCTTCGGTATTCCAGCCAAACGGCATTCGCTACAAACCCGACCTTGAATTACACGATTTTAACGAGGTTAAAATAAAATTAACCAAGGCCAGAACGGAAAAAATAGGCGACACCGGCGCGTTTGCGGAGATTATCGACATGCTCGGCGGCGCGGAATTTACGGTTGCCCAGATGTTCCTTTTTACGAAGCTGGCAATAAACAACTTTACGCTGAAAGCAACAGAAGCGGGCAAAAGCAACTCGGCGGCGGTGTCAATTGCTAATGGTGAAAACTTGCCGGCAACCAATGCGTTTGACCGCGCGATGTTTTACACAGCCCCCAGCGAGACCGCAAAAACCATTGCCAAAGGGGACGGGCAGACATGCAGCTTCTGGTACGATTTAACGGCGGAACTCCTTAAAAAGAACGCGCCCAAGTACGACATCTGGTACACCATACCGGAAGGCAGCGAGTTTACCCTTGGCAGGGACAGCGATGTTGACGCGGTAATTCTGGTGCCGCTTTCGTTTACGGTTACCGGACACGAAACGCCAAGTGATGGCGAGGCCGCGCTGGTAAAGGTTGAAAAAGCAAACGGACAGCAAGATTCGTACATCAAGCTGAACGTTAAAGCCATGGACGACATGCTGGGCGAGGATGCCGACGACTTCGACCTGAAAAAACACACGCAAGACTTTGGCACCTTAAAAAGCGCGAAGGCGAACCTGACTATTTCTAACCCGACCCTGCCCGATGATTTTTATATCGGCCTGGGGTACGGGCGTACAGCCAGCGGCGGCCTTCCGCTGTACGACAGCGCGCTGCCGCTTAAAGACGGCAGTAAAGAAGACATTGAGCTTACCACAGGCGAGGCGAAAATCCGCGTACCCCGTCCGGCGCTGCTTCTGCCGGTAACGAGCGGCGGCGACAAGGCCGCGTTCAAGATTGATCCGGCGGCGGAAGCGGCGGGCGGCGACCTTTCGGTGCGCATTATTGCCGATGTTGTGGTCGACTTAAAATACAGCCTGGGAGAGGAGAATAAATAACATGTGTTTTTCCACCTACAAAAAATACGCGGCGCTGTTGGTTTTTGCCGCCGCTTCGTTTAATGTGTTCGCGCAGGATGCCGCGCCTGGTACCGAGGCGGCGGCGCCTGCGGCGGCCTCCGCTGATGCCGCCGCTTCTGGCGAGAAAAAGCCCTTCGTCCTCCCGTCCTGGCTTACCGGCGCGGCGGGGGCTGTCGCGGGCTACTTTACCAAGGACGATGGCACAACGTCTCACCTGGAGCCGTACTCGCCGTTCGCGCTGGGCTTGATGCTCACCCGCTTTAGTATTTCCGCCGCGTCCGACTTGCCGGTTGGCGTGGGCGATATTATGGGCACGGGCGACAATGCCTGGAAAAAGAACGGCCGGCTCAAGCTGGACTTCAACAAATTGTACAATGACCCGGCTATTAAGCAGAACGGCATGGACCTCAATTTCGGCTTCAACATGGAAGATTTTATCCAGGTTGAAATAGCGCTCGACGGCGATTCGGGGCTGGGTATTTCGATAGGCAGTCTTGTCAGCCGGTTTGATATGCGCATTAACGAGCAGATTTTCAAAATGTTGAGCAACGGTATTAGGGAGGGCGAGGCGTCGTACGGGCTTTCGCTTTCCGGCGCTGTTTTTACCGAAAACATTACGGCGAACTACCACCGGCGCGATTTTATTATTCCCAGGCTTTTTGTCAGCATAACCGGCACGCAGTATTTGCCGCTGGTGTACATTCCCAGGTCGGATTTAAGCATCAAGTTGTATAACAAAGAGCGTGTTGAAATGGGACTTGACGGCACGGCGCAGGCGTACATGCCGTTTGCGTTAGCCGGTTCCGGCGGTTCGGACAAAGTTGACCTGGGCGGTTTTGACCTGAGCCTTCAGGCTGAATACGCGCTCTTTCCTATTCTGGATGTGGGGCTTACGGTGCTGAACCTTCCGCTGATTCCCGCGGCGCTGCACACCAAGGCGACGCTCAAGTTCGACCCCGACCGCAACACGCTTTTGGAGATTGACGACCTGGTAAACGGCGGGTTTAATGTGGATGTGGGTAAGGCGACGAGTCCCGATACTGAATACACGGCAGGCGAGTTGTGGGTTGTGCGGCCTATGCGCTGGGACTGGTACGCGCTGTTCCGCCCTATCCGCACGGATTTTGTGGTGGTGCGCCCGAACATCGGGTTTACGGTGCTGAATCCCAGCGAGGAGGGGTACTTCAACCTGGGGTTCGAAACATCGTTGAATGTGGGGCGCGCGTTTACCGTAAGCTGGTTCACAGGCGGCTACGACGGCCTGTGCCGCAACCGGCTTGGTCTGGATTTGCGCCTGTGGCAATTCGCGCGCTGGTTTGCCAACCTGGAAATGCGCTCGCAGTCGTACGCCGGCGCCTGGACGCTTAAGGGCGCGGCGGTGGAGCTGGGCTTCAAATGGGGCGGCGGTTTTAGCGGCCTTACCAATTTCTAGGGCAACGTTGATTAAACCACGGAAGGCACGGAAGCCACGCGGAAAGAGCCCGCAATTCCGTGTCATTTCCGCGTTTTTCCGTGGTTTGTTTCAGGCGATTTTGTTGTAAACAGCTGCTGATTGCGGGGACGCTGCGCCCATCCCCCTACTCACCGTGTTTTTCAGAATTTAATAAGATCCACATAGGCGCTGTATATCCAACCCATACTTTCGTCGTTTTCTTCAAGACTTATACGATACCAAGTATCATCGTTTTTTGATTCAACCCATGTAATATGAATTACATCGCCTTTATTGCGGTGTTCAAGAATAGGTGCATTAAGATTAGGTTCCGCGCGAACACGGACATTATTATCATTTACAATGCCGGGCATCGTTTCAAAATCATCACTTGTAAATGAATATGTTTTATCAGTATTCGATAAAATTTCCATTTTGCCTGTTTCATTATCGATACGCAAAATAGATTGCGGGTAGTAGGTTGTTTTCGCTTTTAAGAATCGGGTTTTTGCTGTATATAAGGACATGACTGTGTATTTCCCATCCGGAGTTATCAAGCGTTCATCAGTATTATCAAGACGTTCTACTAATACACAGTCATTTTCATCAACAGGATAGAATAATAATTGGTTGCAAAGAAATAGTCTAACTTCAAAATTAGGTTTTTTACCCGCATATCGCTCAAACATAATAACCGCAATTTTTCCCACAACTTCAAAATGATAATTCCCGACATACTCATTATTCCATGTAATACCGCCCCACCATCCGCTTCCTCTTTGCGTAATCATATTATGATGATTGGGCATTGCAAATTCTTTATTCAGCACGCGGCTTTTTACCAATTCTGCATCTGCTTCTGTAAAATTCAAAGTATCAATACCTTCAAAGGCTTTTTCAAATGTTATGACATTACCAGTGTATTGCTCCGATTGTACAATTGGAGGTATCTCATCGGTATCGTCATCTTCATCGTCATTTTCAACGTCATTTTCAACGGCAGTTTGAGGAATTATGTCATTTTGTTTTTTTTCACATGAATAAAACAGAATAAGCATAAACAGCAATAATAGCAATTTTCGGTTCAATTTATTCTCCAACTTTTGCAACAGGCTCGATATATTAGACTTGTTCCAAAACCCGGTTGGTTTCGGAACAAGTTCATAGCTTCAATGTATCGGATCTTTTCTGCCGTGGCAATCACCGCTTGCCCTTCGGCACCGCAACCAGCGTGTCGTTTGTTCTGCCGCTTATGGTTCTAACATGTTTGGGGCAAGCGTTTTGATAATGGATTTTGCGGTAAATTCTTTTATTTCATCATGGCGGGGAATGGTAGTTTCTATATTGCTTGAAGGCTGACGATAAACATCATGCTTTTTTCCGTGCCTCACAAATACCACCCCCGCCGCGCCCAGAACCTGGAGTAGTTTTACCCGTTTCATGCAATCGCTAATCTGCGCTTGCGATATTTTGACAAGCGTAAACATTCGGACATATCTAGCAGCATTTCTTCAAGCTCTTCAAGCGTTTCCCCCTGTGTAACATGCTGGGGGAAATCGGTAAAATAGCCGACATATCCGCCTTCGTCCGCTTCAAAATAGATATATTCAAGTTCCATAGCTTGAATGTATCTGATATTGTCTGCCGTGTCAATCTGCCGCCCTCTGGTAAACATTAGTCTATAAGCGCGCTTCAAGTGCCAGAGTCCGCCCCACTCCAATCACCTTTTCCCCTTCGGTATCGCAATCAGCGTGTCGTCCGTGGTGCCGATGCCGCCGCCGCATCAGAAGCCCAGAACGCGCCTGCTTCACACAGCGCAAGCAACACCGCCACCGTCATTCGTGTTCTCTTGTTCATACAAATCTCCTCTCTTTACCTTATACCCCCCGCCATTTCAATAAAAGGAGCGGTTCATTGAACCGTGCCTTTGTATTTTTATACCATATCAATTTTCAAAAAATCGCCGGGCAGAATGGCGGGAACCTTTGCATTGATAAAATCTTCAGGGAACCTCTAAAAACCGGTTGTTTTCAGAGGTTCCCTTGCGGTTTCTCGTCCTACGGGCTGCGAAACGCGCATTTTAAGCGGTGCATCTCTAAAAACTGAAGTTTTTAGAGATGCCCTTCAATGTTTCGGGTAATAATATAATCGGCGTTAATGGAGCAAGCGCATTTATCCTGAAGACAATCCTCCAAATCGTCAAAGCCTGCGTCTTTAAACGTGTCAATGATTTCTATCTTGCCAATAACGGCAATATCAACTACACCGCATAAATTAAGCAATATATCTTTCCGCTCCGCAACGGAATAATTTTTACGCAGTATATAAAAAATCGTTGGTATGCTGTGCGACGCTATGTATGCGGTGATTTTCTTTTCGGCGGCGAGTTCCAGTATTTTATGAGCCGTTCCCGCAAAAGGTTCACGAGCCAGAAAATCATCAAGAATGACGTTAGTATCTACCAGGACTACCAAAACGTTCCTCCCGGTATTCGGCAAGTTCTTTTTTGTAATCAAAATCAGCAGGCAGTGATTTATGATATTTTGACAGACGGGCAAACGCTTCACGGCTTTTCGCCAGTTCCTCGCCGGCGCGGACTTTGCCTGCATCGGCTGACGCAGGCTCAATAAACGTTACCACAACTTTATAGGGCGCGCTGACGGGAAAATCATTCCGTTCAATTTTTACCGTATCCCCGCCCATATAATACCCATTAACCGCATACATAAAAGCCTCCGTAAATCAATCATTTATTCTATGGAAAAGAGTAACGGATACAGGCGGGATAAGCAATCAGCGCTTGCCCTTCGGTATCGCAATCAGCGTGTCGTCCGTGGTGCCGATGTCGCTGCCGCCTGACTGGGGAACGCCAACTTTGGTGTAGGCACCGCCTGACAGCTCTTGCGGTCATTATCTTTTCCAAAAACAGGAAAGAAGGTATAATAACCTCGAATAGTTACACAATGTATCATTAAAGAGGACAAAACATGGAAGTCGCATACACCTATTGGGAAGCAGAGGACGGCTGGCTTGTGGGCTATTTGAACGCCTATCCCGCCCATCTTACGCAGGGGCAGGACATTGCCGAACTGGAAGCGATGCTGACCGACGTCTACCACATTCGGCAGGAGGAAGAACAACGGCTGGCGGCAAAGCG
>JAITHM010000065.1 GCA_031279965.1 Spirochaetaceae bacterium | reverse complement strand
AGAAGGTGCATGGAGTTATTGACAGGGGGGGAGGGGGGGGTTATTCATCTTTGGTTTTAAGAACGGCAAGAAAGGCTGATTGAGGAAGTTCCACATCGCCGACCATCTTCATACGTTTTTTGCCTTCTTTTTGTTTTTCAAGAAGCTTTCGTTTGCGTGTTACATCGCCGCCGTAACATTTGGCAAGGACATCTTTGCGCAGTGCGTTAATTGTTTCGCGGGCAATAACAGTGCTGCCGATGGATCCCTGCACCGGTATCTTAAACTGATGGCGAGGTATCTCGTCACGCAGGCGCCCGCAGACGATGCGGGCGCGTTCATAGGCGTTATCTTTAAACACAAGCTGAGAGAGCGCATCGACAATCTTGCCATTCAGCAGTATATCAAGTTTGACAATTTCTGTTGGTTTATAGCCGGTAATATCATAGTCAAACGAGGCGTATCCCCGGCTTATGCTTTTAAGTTTGTCGTAAAAATCAAAGAGTACTTCGGCAAGAGGCATGTCGTACACAAGTTCAACACGTTTTTCATCAAGGTAGGTCATATTTGTTTGAACGCCGCGCTTTTCAACACAGAGCGTGATGATATTCCCCAGAAATTGCGACGGCGTTATTATTGATGCGCGAATGTAAGGTTCCTCGGCGCTGAGGATACGATTTGCTTCGGGATAGGCGGCGGGGTTATCAACAAAAATTTCCTCGCCCGATTGCAGTTTAATTTTATATTTAACTGATGGCGCGGTAAAAATGATCGTCTGCCCCGCCTCGCGTTCAAGGCGTTCTTCAACAACTTCAAGATGAAGAAGCCCAAGAAATCCGCAGCGGAACCCAAAGCCAAGTGCTGCCGACGAGTCTTTTTCGTAAATAAGGCTTGCGTCATTCAGTTTGAGTTTTTCCAGGCTGACGGCAAGTTCCTCGTAATCGTTGGAATCAACCGGATAGATCGAGCTGAACACAACCGGCTTTACTTCACGAAAACCGGGCAGGGCTGTGTTACAGGGAGCCGCGGCGCTGGTTACTGTATCGCCGACGCGCACATCACTTACTGTTTTGATGCCGGCTATGATATAGCCAACGCTTCCTGCGGCAAGTTCCGCCGTTTCGCTCAGTACAATTTTGAAAATGCCCAAGCTTTCAACTTCATATTCAGCCCCGTTTGACATAAAGCGGACAGTAAGGCCTTTTTTGATGCATCCGTCAAAGACCCGCAGATGAACAACAACCCCCCGGTAGGGATCATAATGGCAGTCAAAAATAAGCGCTTTAAGGGGAGCTTCTGCGCTGCCTTCGGGAGGGGGGATGCGCGTTACGATAGCTTCAAAAAGTTCATCAACACCGGTTCCCTGCCGCGCAGAAACAAGGAGGGCGCGTTCTGCGTCAAGCCCCAAATCTTTTTCGATTTGGCGTTTTGTTGCCGGAATATCGGCAGCAATCATGTCAATTTTATTAATGACTGGTACTATTTCAAGGTTGTGCTCCAGCGCAAGATACATATTTGAAAGCGTCTGCGCCTGCACCCCCTGCGTTGCGTCTACAAGGAGCAGTGCTCCTTCGCAGGAACTTATCGCCCGCGACACTTCGTAGGTAAAGTCAACATGGCCTGGTGTATCAACAAAATTAAGCTCATATTCAGTGCCGTTAGAAGCTGTGTAGGGTATGGTAACCGCCTGGCTTTTGATGGTGATTCCCCGTTCACGCTCTATATCCATTGTGTCAAGTATTTGATTTTTAAAGTCGCGCTCGTCAATAAGGTGGACTTTTTCGATAAGACGGTCGGCGAGGGTCGATTTGCCGTGATCAATATGGGCTATAATACAAAAGTTGCGCCTGCGCGTAATCGCCGCCATGAATTCAGCTTAACGAAAACCGCAGCACTTGACAAGCAGCTGAACTTTGGGTAAAATAGAAGTATCTGTTCATGGGAAAACAGGATGTGTTTGTAAGGAGTTTTTATGAATGGTGTTTTTAAGGGGATTTTTGGAGTTTGTGCGGCCTTGTTTTTGATGGGATGTCCGGCGGCAAGTACCGAGCTGGAGAAACCTGTTGATCCGGGTGTAACCTATCCGGTTGTGCTTGATCCGAGCATTTCAAGCGGTGCGTTAATAATTACGCCCCAAAGTGCAACGACATCCTCCACGGTTACGATAGAGATCGCGTCGGGCGCTTCGATTACTTCGGCAAATTTGAGCATTATTTATGGAGATGATCTTACCTCTTCCGCTGAATTCTATCCTGTATCGTCGGCGTCGAATACGTATCAATTTATCATGCCTCCCGATGAAGTAACTATTTTTGGAAAACCCGCCCTTTTGAGCGCTCCAGGTGCCAGCTACTATCAGATTCGAGGTGGAGGGCAAATGACTGTTGGTATATATATCGCGCCAAGCGGTCTTACCGGGAGCGCGGCATCATCAGCTCAATATGAATGGCGGCGTGCGCCTGCTCCATCTTCCGGTACGGATGTGATATGGGACAACAACAGCACCATGAGCACTCCATCTGGTAATGAAAAAATGTTAACACCAGCGGACATCGGCTGGTATTTTAAGATTTATGCGTCACATGCCAGCTATGCGGGGAAACTTGTTGCGGTAACACAAAGCCCTGGAGGGGGACCGGCTTCTATGTATGCGGTCGGGGAGCGTGGGCCTGCGGGAGGATATATCACCTATGTAACCGCATCCTCAGCTTCAGTCACATCGCAGGGCTGGAAATATCTGGAAGTAGCGCCGGGATTCCTTACATCGGCAGGCGTGGTAACTTCCGCTATTTTTGGAGGTGGTATTGTTCTTCCCAGCATAGGTCTCGATGTGGCATCGGCAATAGCGCTTGGCAAAGGAAGCGCAAACACAAAATTATTGATAAATTATTTTTCATCAACCTCGAATTCATCCTCCGCGCTTGCCGCAAAACTTGCCGCAAGCTTTAGGACAGCCTCCGGCGGGTATAGTGACTGGTTCCTTCCCAACATAGAGGATTTGAAAACGGTTGGTTCGTTCAACAGCCTCAGCTCTTTGAAAAGTCCTTTTTACAGCGCAAGCGGCAATGTTCAAGTTTGGACGGCCTTGCTTTCTGCCGGTGCGTCCAGCGCCAGCGCAATGGCATTTAATATTTCTGCCGGGACGAGCGCCGCGGCATCAGCAGGCAGCGCGTCCTTTAGGATTCTTCCCATGAGGTCTTTTAAGTAAGAGGTTGAGCGCCGGCAACAGTTTTGGCAGATTATTCCGCGTAACAACTTTTGGCGAATCACACGGCCCCGCGGTGGGCTGTGTGATTGACGGCTGTCCGGCGCTGCTCCCCCTTTCACGTGATGTGATTCAGCGGGAGCTTGACCGGCGAAAGCCAGGCGGCGGCGGGGCATCGACGACCCGCAACGAAACCGATCAGTGCGAAATCCTTTCCGGCGTATTTGAAGGGCAAACCTTGGGAACGCCTATTGCCATCATCATCAGAAATACCGCTCATAACAGTGCAGACTACGATCATCTTAAAGATATATTCCGGCCCGGGCATGCCGATTGGTGCTGGGAGGCGAAATTCGGTATTCGAGATCATCGCGGCGGGGGAAGAAGTTCCGCACGGGAAACAGCAGGGCGTGTCGCCGCCGGTGCGGTGGCCAAGGCGCTGCTTGCCCGTTCAGGAATAAGCGTTCAGGCATGGGTTAGCGAAATTGGCGGAATAAGCGCGCCCCACCCTTCGGAAAGCTCGTTCGATTTTGAAGAAGCAGAACGAAACAGCCTGCGTGTTCCCTGCGCGGCAGCGGCACAAGAAATTGCCGCGCTTATCGAGCAGCTCCGCGCAGAACAAGACAGCATAGGCGGCGTTGTGAACTGCCGCGTTCTTAACCTTGTTCCTGGGCTTGGCGAACCGGTATTTGACAAACTTGACGCATTATTGGCTCAGGCGCTGCTTTCTGTTGGTGCGGCAAAAGGCATTGAATTTGGAAGCGGTTTTGATGCGGCGCGTTCCCGTGGTTCAGAAAATAACGACAGACCCTGCACTCAGGATAACAACGCCGGAGGAATGGCGGGGGGGATTTCAACAGGAAATACGCTGGAATTCCGTGTGGCATTTAAAGCAGTGCCTTCAATCGCCCGTGAGCAGGAAACGAGAGACCGCAGCGGAGCCATTCGCAGCCTTCATGTGCAGGGCCGCCACGATGTATGCGTCTGCCCCCGCGCCGTTCCGGTAGTAGAAGCAATGACGGCGCTTGTACTGGCCGATCTTATGCTCCAAAACCGCTCCGCACGGATTGCCCCATGATTGACACTCCCCAGGTAATACTTCTTGGCTCATCGGGACGTAATTCCGGCAAAACAGCCCTTGCCGAATATCTTATTCAGCACTTCAAAAATACAATGCCGGTGATCGCCCTTAAAGTTACCAGCATAGAGCGCCACGACAGTCTTTGCCCCCGTGGCGGCGCGGGCTGTGGTGCATGTTCACTTGACGGCAGCGATTTTATGCTCAGTGAGGAAACGGCAGCAGGAACCATCAAAGATACGCAGCGTCTTCTTGCCGCCGGCGCCGCCCGTGTTTTCTGGCTGCGCAGCCTGCGTTCAGCATTAAAAACGGCGTTTTGCACGTTTCTGGAAGCCATTCCTTCCAATGCACTGCTGATTTGCGAGTCGAATTCACTGCGCCGGTATATTCAGCCGGCTCTTTTTATTATGCTGCGGACGAACGGCTCTGCGGTAAAGCCCAGCGCACAGGAAGTTGCATCGCTTGCCAGCGTTTCCCTCGACTTTCCCTGGGAAGAAACTCAACTTGAACAGGTTATGTGCAGTGTAAAAACAGCGCTTGAGCAAAAAAAATAGCGATGCGTCTGGATGTTAACCGCACCGCTATAATATACTGAAGGGTCAGCCGCATAAAAGGGTGCGGTGCCCGATATTATTTTATCGGTGTTAGAAAAATAACCTTTAGGGGATTTCGAAACAGGTTCAGGCTCTACGGTAAACTTTTGTTTTTTATGGAGAGAAACGGTTTTTGATATGCACGAGAAGTTCAGAAGCTTCCCGCGTGGTTGCTGCATCGCCAAGCGCCGTCATCGTTACTGCGGCATCTCCGCACAGCTCACAGTCAAGTATTTCGGGGGCAAGCAATACACAGCCTGTAGCCTGTGCTTTGTAGTTGTTCCAGCGCAGGCTTTTTGCCTGGCCGCCGGAAAGACACATGGTGGTAACAGGCAATCCAGCCGTTTTTAACAGGGCAAGTGCATCAAGAATTTGTGTTATCATACGATGGATTGTCGGATGCGGCGGGGCATCCGCAGAGAGTATTCTGGTAAGAAGCTCGTCATAATTATCACCAAGGCAGCCATTTTCCGCCCGCCAGCGCTCAAAAATGCTCCCTGATTCCGGTATGACGGCGCCCACATTCCAGTACCCTTCCAGTGCATGGGGAAGAATACGCAACGCCCCCTGATGCGCACAAAACTTATCTTTACGTGATGCTTCAATGCAGACGTTAATGCCCTCCGAACTGCCGGCGCGGTCGCAGACCCGGTAAGGTTCCACCGTGCCTGACCCAAGAAGCGCCATAATAAAATCAGGCCCGCCTGTAACAATGGGAATGTTTGCTGGAATACCAAATCGCGCCGAAGCTGATTTTGAAACCACACCACAGAGCGTCCCCATCAAAACAAGCGGCGGAAACAATGCATTGTCGAGGCCGCTGTGTTCAAGCTGCGCCGCATCCCAGTAATACGGTGTATAGTCCTTTGTTGGAAGTACAGTTACCGGTTCAGCACCCAGGCGGAACGAAAGCCATTCCTGGCATGAAAAAATCCGCGCGGTTTTTTCAAAAAGCTCAGGATGTTTTTCCTGATACCAGAGTACGTGGGGCAAAAAAAATGAAGTAAGCGCCGCATCCGACTTAACTTTTCCGTACCAGTGAAGCGTTGTAAGCGCCGTGCCGTCTTTCGCTACCGGCACGAGAGTCGGGCCATTTCCAGAAATACAAAGTGCGGCAATTGTTATTTCTGGTTTTTGCCGGTAAAGTCCGGTCACAGCCTTCTGAAACGCGCACTCCCACGCAGAGGGTGAAAGATCCTGTGCCGGCTGAACGCCGCTGATGAATTCAGCCTGCGCCGCATACATTACACGAACAAGCGCAATAAGCCGCGAACCATTTCGTTCCCTTTCAATATCAATAAATGCTGCTTTAAGTGATGAAGTGCCAATATCAGCACAGAGAACAACCTTTCGCATAAAAACACTATAAGTAAAGAGAGAAAATATGAGTAGAGGATCTTTGAGTCCCTGGTGGACTTTTTCAAAAATTGAGTGTATACAGATAGCGTGAATAATTTATGGGGTAAAATTGCCATATTAAGTGTGATGGGGTGCGCTCTTGCATATTTCGGGTGTGAAAAAGCTCCCGGGCAGGTAAGCACGCTCAGAATCGCAACTGGCGGAACAACAGGAACATATTATGCCTACGGCCTTGCGCTGGGTAAAATAGTGCAGGAACAGCTTGGACTGCCTGTTACTGTTGTTCCTACGGCCGCATCAGTAGCCAACATTGCTCTTATCCATAAAGGCGCCGCCGAGCTTGCCTTTGTGCAAAATGATGTTATGACCTATGCTTACAGTGGAACAAACCTTTTCGCCGGTGCAGGCCCGCAAAAAGATTTTGCCGCGATTGCCGGACTTTACGGCGAGGCATGCCAGGTTATTGCGGAAGAAGGGATAACAAGCATCTCCGCGCTTAAAGGCAAACGTGTTTCAACCGGCGAGAATGGAAGTGGAACGATGCTTAACGCCGCCCAGATATTCGAAGTATTTGGCATGAATTTTGCCGATATTACAGAAGTCAATCTGAGTTTTGGCGATTCCGCACAGGCCTTTCAGGATGGCAGCATCGATGCGTTTTTCTGTATGGCCGGCACACCGACTCCCGCCATTGCAGAACTTGCAGCTCGTATTCCGCTGAATATTCTGCCCATTGGCGATGCACGGACGCGCTTTCTTATATCAAACTATCCTTATTACGTAGCGCAGAGGATACCCGCAGGGACGTATCAGGGTATGACAGATGATGTTATGACCGTTGCCGTGCGGGCAACATTAATTGCAAGTACAAAACTAAGTGAAGATGATGTGTATGATCTTACAAAGCTTCTTTTTGAAAATACGACAAATCACGCCGCTCATCCCAAAGCAGCAGAGCTTAGTCTTAGGTCGGCTGTTTCTGGTATTCCCATTCCGTTTCACAAAGGCGCATTACGGTATTACCGCGAAGAAGGTATTCTCAAATGATTTTTTTAAGACGTTGCTGCATACTGCTCATGTGCCTTTGTGCTCCCATATATGCTCAAGAACAGGTGCGGCACTATGAAGCAATCAGTACTGTTAATGATCTTGTTTCGCTTATCGGTATTACCGTGCGTGATGTGATTGTGCGTTTTGGGCCGCCGTCGGCAGTTTATCCGCTGCGTGGTGATGTTGAATGGCAGGATGATGTTGTTTTTGAATATACCGGAGTTGATTTTTATATATTCAAAGACAGTGTATGGCAAATTAGCATTAAATCAGCAAATGGTATTCGTATTGGCGATGCAAAAATGGCGATAAGTCTTGTTCATGGAACTGCAATAGAAGATAAAGGTTCACACGTTATCGCTCCAGTACTCAACCGTTCCTGGCGTGTAAACTATCGTTATGAAATTGAACGGGGAAAAGTCGCGGCAATTTATCTTTATCGCCCTGACTTTTAAGGTAAGGTTATGACCAAAATATGCCTTTGTCTGACGGGAAAAACAATTGCCCAAGATCTTGCATTGATTGATAAATATCGCACGTATATTGATATTGCCGAGCTCCGTGTTGACTGCCTTGAAGATAAAGAATACGAATATATCCGGCGTTTCCCAGAACTTGCCGGATTGCCGGTAATCCTTACTGTTCGCCGTAAAATTGACGGCGGGTGCTTTATTCAGGGTGAAGCTGCGCGCATTTTGCTGATTTCACGAGGGCTTGCCTTTGCCAAACTCGATCACCGCCAGAACTTTGCCTATGTTGATCTTGAAGAAGACCTTGATATTCCCAGTTTGGAAGAAGTTGTCCGTGCCTTTGGTACCCGCATCATCCGTTCCTTTCATAATCTTCACTGTACTGACCCTAATCTGGAATCACATTTACGTTCGCTTTTTCGTGTTGGCGACGAGATTGCAAAGGCTGCTGTAACACCACATTCGCTGGATGATGTGCGGCGTGTGGTGAGTGTTGCGAAAACTCTGCGAGGCCGCGATACAATAATCCTTGCGATGGGCGACTGCGGGCAGTGCACACGAATCCTTGCGGCAAAATACGGCGGCTACCTGACCTATACCTCTGCTCAAGCAGAGGACAATGTGCCAAGCGGCGCACCGGGACATATTGATCCAATAGAACTTTCTGAACGTTACCGTTTCCGCAAAATGAACGCCGCTACGGCTGTTTACGGTATTACAGGTTATCCGCTTGTTACAACATTAAGTCCTCAGTTCCATAACGAAGTAGTAGCCCGTGAAGAAATCAATGCGGTATATGTGCGTTTCCCATCAGAGACAATTGACGAATTTATGCGGTTTGCTGATGAAATTGAATTATGTGGCGCATCAATTACCGTGCCCCACAAAGAAGCTGTTATTTCCTATCTTACGTCTGCAGATACTCAGGTTGCTATGATAGGCGCATGCAATACGATTATTCGTACCGATAACGGTTGGCGCGGATGGAACACCGATGCATCAGGGTTTTCCGGCTCGTTTCTTGCCACAACGAATAGGAAAGATTTCAAACGAATGAAGGTAACAGTTATCGGGGCGGGTGGTGCGGCACGGGCTATTCTTGCGGAGATCGCCCGGCTGGGAGGAAAGGTGTTACTGCTTAATAGAAACCTTTATCGTGCCCGTCAACTTGCGGAAAAATATCATTTTGAATACGGTTTACTGGATGATAGAGACAGCCTCCGGCGAATAAAAAAATTCTCGAATATTATTGTACAAACAACTTCAGTGGGAATGGAACCGGATATTTACGCCGACCCGCTGCCAAACTATGACTTTACCGGCAAAGAAGTGGTTATGGACATTATTTACAAACCTGAGCATACTGCGTTTCTTTCGCGGGCGCTTGATGCCGGATGCACGGTAATTAACGGCTACGACATGCTTATCCGACAGGCAAAATATCAGTTTGAACATTTTTTCGGGCGCAAATATCCTGAAATTCAGCCTAAACCATGAAGAAGCAGCTTTTTTGGACAATAATTGCCCATGACGAAAATATCGTCGCCGTGAATAAGGCAAGTGGCATTTCAATAACTGGTGATCGTTGGTCGCCCACTAAAGAACGGCTTGATACCTTATTGGCGGCAGAACTGGGACTTGAACGCTTATTTGTTGTCCATCGCATTGATAATGGCAGCTCTGGTCTTGTTGTTTTTGCGAAAACCGCTGCCATGCACCGGACACTTTCTCTTGCATTTGAACGGCGCGAGGTTGAAAAACGCTATCTTGCCATTGTCCACGGGCGGCCGGCATGGCAGGAAACCTGCTGTGATCTTCCGCTTTTGAGCGACGCAACCAAACGTCACGAAACGATTGTTGAAAAATTCCGGGGAAAGAAGGCGCGAACCCGATTCAAGTTTCTTGCCGCCGCGGGAAATTACAGTGTGCTTACCGCATGGCCAGAAACGGGACGGCAGCATCAAATTCGTGTTCATTTGGCGCGTCTTGGTCATCCTATTGTCTGCGATGAGCTCTACGGCACAAGCCGCCCGGTTTATCTTTCATCATTCAAAAAAGCCTGGCGTGGTGATCAGTCTACGGAGCGGCCTCTTCTTGGACGGCTTGGCCTGCACGCCCAGAGCCTTGTACTGCCCGCTTATCCACAGGGACTTACTGCCCCGCCTCCTAAAGACATGGCGGCGTTCATATATCAGATCGAAAAATGCTCTGGAATTCAGCCGCACTGTCAGTGATACGGCGGACAGCCCATTTCCAAAATTTGAATTGCCGGCGTACCGCCAGAGTGGATAGCGGAAAGAATGGTGTTCGGTTATGCTGAGGCTGTGACTAAAAATCTTACAATGGGGACACCCGGATTAGTAATACTTGCCTTTGCCATTCCGCTTGTTATCGGGAATTTATTTCAGCAACTCTATAACATGGCAGATGCTTTTGTTGTAAGCCGGGAAATTGGGATTGAAGGGCTTGCAGCAATTACCAGTACGGGCAGTCTTCAGTTTTTGGTGCTGGGTTTTCTTATGGGCGTAACTTCAGGCGCATCGATTATTACCGCACAGCGCTTTGGCGCGGCTGATGCCGCAGGGGTGCGGCGCAGTTTTGCCGCGTCAATTGTCATTTGCACGGTGGTTGTTATTGTACTGATGATTATCAGCATCAGCACTCTACGCCCCCTTTTAATGCTGTTGAATACGCCGGCGGAGATTTTTGAAGGGGCATATCTGTATTTTCTTATGCTGCTCTTTGGAATGCCTTCAATCCTGCTTTTTAATCTTCTTTCCAACGTAATGCGTGCTGTAGGTGATTCAAAGACGCCGCTCTATTTTCTTATAATCGCCTGTGTAATTAATATTATACTTGATTATGTTCTTATTTTAGTCTTTCATTCCGGTGTTATAGGCGCAGGTATCGCAACGGTAATATCACAATTTATTGCCGGTTTTCTTTGCATACCAACAATACTCAAAAAGCTCCCTGTGCTCTGTATTCAGCGTGAAGACTGGAAGCTTGATGCTTCAGAATATATAACACATCTTAAAATTGCGCTTCCTGTGGGATTCCAGTGGAGTATCATTGCGATAGGCGCTGTTGCGGTAACGTTTTCACTGAATGGGCTTGGTTACGAGGCTGTTGCCGCGTTTAACATCGGCCAGCGTATTGATCAGTTTGCCGGTATGCCGCTTAACTCTTACGGACAGGCGCTTACAACTTTTGCCGCACAAAATTATGGCGCCCATAAATACGCACGGCTTCGCGCCGGCGCCATACAAGGCGGTATGATTTCTCTGGCATTTACTATTTTTATGGGGGCAATCTTCATTCTGGCAGGTGATAGAATTGCCGCGATTTTCCTTAAAGATAATACCGGCGCAATTGAACTTGCCCACACCTACCTTAAAATTTTGGGCAGTTTTTTTGTTCTGCTTGCACTGCTTTACACATGCCGCCAGATTATTCAGGGAATAGGCAATGCGATGATTCCCACAATATCAGGTATTACAGAACTTTTTATGCGGACTTTTGCGGCCTTGGTGTTGACTCAATATTTTGGTTACCTTGGGCTCTGCTTTGCAAGTCCTCTTGCTTTTGCCGGAGCGCTTATTCCACTTTCAATTGGCCTTGTCTTTGTTTTTAAAAAAATTCGTCGGCTTGAATTGCGGGACGCACATTAAATCTAGCGTTGTCCTGGAAGAAAGAACATGCTATACTGGCGCTACATGGTGAAATTGTGCACAGATTATTGCTTTCGCTTTTTTCTTTGACTATTCTCTTTTTTCCCACAGGATGGTTATATGCACAAAGTGATTCTTATCTGCCGTCTTTTGAGATACCAAATGCCCGTGCCGCAGCAATGGGTGGCTTTCATGCGGCGCTGCCAGATGATTTTTCAGCATCGTTTTTTAATCCGGCAGGTTTTGCGGCTGTAAGAACAACCGCGGCAGTCTCTGAAATTACGCTGGAGATAAACAGTATTGAAACGTTGTATAACATGTTTTTTGGTGAGGCAAGCGGGCTTGAACTTATAAAGCTTATAACTGAACGTATTGATGCAAATGCAGTGTTTCTTGGGCCCTTCAGTTTTGGTAAAGTGCATGAAGGCTGGGGCTGGCGTTTTTTTAATGCGACACGCTTCAATGTTTTTTGGAGCAGGGACGACATTTTTGTATTCTCGCCAAAGTTTTCGGAAGAATTTGTTTATAATATTGGTTATGGATACCGACTGATGGAATCGGGAGATGAAACGCTTGATATTGGTATTACCGGCAAATTATTTTACCGTCTTACCTATGATCCGCATGAAATTTTTATTCAGGAAGCAAAACATACGCTTGCCGAAATGGATGAAAAACCCTACACGGCTACATTGGGCGGCGGGTTTGATGCAGGATTACGCTGGACGCGAAACAATACTTTTTCAGTGGGACTTAACTTTAAAGATTTTTTTACACGGGGATATGTAACTGAATACCGGAATATCTACAAATATTTTGAAAGAGAAATTTATGATTCGACTGTTATGATGATTAAGCCGCATATATCACTTGGCTTTGCACTTCGCCTTAAGTCTCCTATTATGCACCGCTGGAATACAGATCTTATACTTACAACTGATTATCATGGCCTGCTTGAGTTAATGATGCGCGATTATACAAAAAGTCCATTGCTCTTTTTTACCGCCGGTTTTGAATTGCGTTTTCTTGAAGTTATAAGCCTGCGTGCCGGGTGGGCAGAATGGCATCCGGCAGGCGGACTTGGCATTAATTTTACCGCGTTCCAGCTTGATTTGTCTGTTTTTGGAAAAACACAGGGGAATACAATTGATGCACGTAAAACAATTGTTATCAATTTAGGTTTTCTTTTTCATTATTATTAAACTCGTTCAATAGCTCATGTGCGGTAATTTTCTCTGCCCTCTACCAACACTGATTTAAAGCTTCCCGTGAAGACTTGTATATGCCGTTCTCTTCAATTTACTTAAGTTTTACTTTGGGTCTGCCGATAATTTTATAGTAAATGTATATGGATGCGTTGCTATGAAATTAAGATTGCTCATATTCAGTTTGACTTTTTTACTGGGCGTTAACATGATGCTTAGCGCACAATCTTACTTCTTTTTTGGTGCAACTGCCGGAGCATTTGCGTCTCTTCCTACCGATTGGAATTCCAAAGCGCTTGCTACTTACGCAAGAAATAGCGCGTATTATAATTTTATATATGAACAATATGAGTATGGCGCTATTGCTCCATCAGGAGCTTTAATATTTGGGTATCAGACAAAACGTTTTGCTTTGCAAACAGGGGTTGAGCTTTTCTACAATGTTAATGAAAATTTTATGATTCGGCAAAAAATTACGCAGGTAAATGCGGATGCTTTTATAAATTATTATTATACAATGCTGAATATTCCACTTGCAATGAATTTCTATTTGGCAAGCGGCCCGCGCTTTAAATTGAGTTTTTTGATAGGTCCCTATTTTGGTATTCCTGTGAGTGATGTTCAGTTTAATTTTGACGGCTATATTGACATTTTTCATGATGATAGCATTGATAATACGCGAAAAACATATACTTCATTATTGCCGCAAGATTTTAGCAGCGGTCTTCGATTTGGACTACAGAGCGAAATAACCCTTGGAAAAGGCGCGTTAACTATTGAACTAGGCTATCAGCGGGAATTTTTTTCCGGGGAAGGTTCTATGCTTCTTGGCGCGATATTTTCAGAAAATGGTTCTGCCGCAATCGAAAATGATCTGCGCAAAATTACCGTATTAAGCGGTGTGCGTATTACGCTTGGCTATAAATACAAAATTATGTTAAGCGGTGCGCCCTCTGGAGGAGGAGAAAAGGGAAGCGGCTACTCTGGAGATATATCCAATACATCGCGCTATTATATGATCGTAGCAGGGCACGTTGAAGGGCCGCTTTCACTTGACGATCTTAAAACACTTGCAGACAAGGGCGCACTTGACGCCGAAACAAAGATCTGGAAGAAAGGACTTACCGACTGGGTAAAAGCAGATACTTTTACGGAAATTACTCCGCTACTTACCCCCAAAGATCTTTTCGACAATACCCAGAGATAGAAGCTGCGCTGCGGCAGGATGTTCAACATAAATACGCACAATACGGAGCGTTTTGACAAACGCTGTAATCGTATCAACCTTAAAGAAGCTTGAGCTTTCCCCAAAAAAACATTTTTTGTCACGGACATAAAGGTTCGTTTCGAAAGCAGAACGTTCGGGCACATCAACAATAATTTGGCGGCTTTCAAGTACTAATCCTGCGGTACAGGAAAATTCGGCGGCAAGCTCTTCTTCGCGGCGCTCCCGTCCGGCAAGATCTTTAAGCGTATTATGCTTCTGCTCGTCAAAAGGCTCTTCAAGAATAAGCTTGTAAAGCCGTCCTTGCCGTACCGCATCACCCAGTGAAAAAAGCGGGCACACGCCGCGGGAAAGCAGCGAAAAAAGGCCGGCGTCATCAAGTCCATAAAGTTCGTCCCCATTAATTGCCCCGCTGGAAAGCCCGTGAGAAAGAGCCTTTTTAATCATTGCTGTTGCGGCGCGCACCGAATGATGCCAATAAACCGAACGATACATTAAATACTTGGAAAACAACACCGATTCCACGCTGGTAATGCCTCGTGAATCAATTTCGACACCGCGTTCACGATGAGGGTAAAGTATCGAAATGATAAAATCCACATCTTGTGCACCATAAGGCACCCCGCAATACCGCGCGTCACGGTTAAGATAATCAAGTTTATCTGGATCGAGCGAACCTGAAAGTAAAGCACGATAAAATCGAAGTTCGCCCGATTCAGTCATCTGTCGTTCCGTATCAATGATTGCGGCGGTAAGCTCTGCATCTGCACCGGCCTTTCCAATAAGTGAACGCAGAGGTTCTGATACTATTAGTTGTGCGCCAAGTTCCTCATGATTGACCAGCGGGAGCTCTTTCAGACTGTGTGCATAAGGAAAATGTCCTATATCATGAAGCAGCGCCGCACAGAGCATGGAACGGACGCCTTCCGTGCTTAACCAAGAATCCGCTCCCCGTTCAATCAAGTTAAGAAGAAGGCGGCGGGTAAGATGATAGACACCGATGCTATGAGCCGCCCGTGTATGGGTAGCGCCGGGATAACAAAGCGCGGCTGGGCCAAGCTGTGCAATACGATGAAGCCGCATAAACGGAATACTGCGTGTAAGAGCTTCAAGTTCTGGAGTCAGGTAAACATGCCCCCAGAGCGCATCACGGACAGGTTCGGTAAAACCCTGTCGCAGCGCGTCAATCAGTGTTGAGCTTGACATAGGCATTATGGTATCATATACACACCATTTCGGCAGCAGATCATCTGATCTTTTATCAGTGATGCTGTTACTCGGCGGAATTCATCGTTATCAAGTCCGGTTCGTTTGCGAAGAGCTGTTGCTCGCACGGGACCTACTGCAAGCAGTTCCCGGAGCAGGGCGCTGCGGAGTTGCCGGAATGAGCCTTCGAAACGGCTCTGGCGGGCATAGTGAGCGCTGCGGCGGTTTGGATTCGGCGTTGTTTTTTTCAATGCCGAGCCGTAGTCCATCAGCGCCCAGTACCAGAGGCGGGGATTTTCCCAGTCAAGCGCCGCTTCAAGGAGAGGGATAAGTTCATTGTCGTGAACTGTTTCTTTGCCTGCGAAAAAAAAACCGATAAGCGCAGCCCGTATATTTGTCTCGATAAAAATTGCCGGATAATTCCACGCAAAACAGGCAATAGCACCGGATGAATAGGGGCCTATACCGGGTAACGTAATGAGTTCTTCTGGTGTACGCGGTACTTCCCCGCTGTATTTTTCGCAGATCTGACGGGAACATTCCCACAAGGCACGTCCCCGCCGGTTATATCCAAGCCCGCTCCACATGCGAAGCGCCTCTTCAAGTGCCGCCGAACTGAGGGCGCGGGCATCTGGCCACTGCGTCATCCATCGTTCCCAATAAGGAATAACGCGCTCAATTTGAGTTTGTTGAAGCATGAATTCACTTACCAACACCCCCCATGGCCGGAAATCAAGCCGCCAGGGCAGGTTTTTTCGGCCAAAGTCATTATAGTGCGCAAAAACTTTATCCTTGAATTGGGCGATTTGCTGAGGCATCTAACTTAAAAGCATCTTATCACTTTCAAGATCTTTATGCTTTGCTGCTTTAAAGCGTTCTTGAAGATCAGCAAGCGTAAGATTTTGTTTTTCCGCACCGCCTATATCAAGAACAATCTCGCCAGAATCCATCATAAGAAGGCGGTTTCCTGTTTCAAGAGCATGTTTCATGTTATGTGTAATCATCAATACAGTAAGGTTTTGCTCACGGGCAAATTGGCGCGTTAAATTCATGACAAGCTCAGCATTAACCGGATCAAGCGCGGCGGTATGTTCATCAAGCAGAAGAATCTCTGGCCGGGAAAGTACCGTCATCAGAAGCGTGAGAGCCTGGCGCTGACCGCCTGAAAAAAGCCCTACGTTATCACGCAGGCGGCCTTCAAGCCCCAGGCCAAGCTTCCGTATTTTTTCTTGTAATTCAATGCGTTTTGTATGGTTAAGACTGAATTTAAGCCCCCGATAGCCCTTTTTCTCGCAGATAATAAGGTTATCTTCAAGTGACATATTTCCCGCCGTACCCAAAAGCGGATTTTGAAAAATCCGCCCAATGCGCCGTGCCCGTTTAAATTCACTTTCGCGGGTAATGTCAAACTCTCCTTTCTCTGTGGAAAGAACCATTGCGCCGCTTTCAACGCCGTAGGTTCCCGCAATTACATTAAGAAGTGTTGATTTCCCAGCCCCATTCGAGCCTATTACCGTAATAAAATCACCTTTTTCAATGACAAGGCTGATGTTTTTTAAGGCATGATTTTCGTCAGGCGTTCCGCGTGCAAAGATCACGTTGACATTACGAAGCGCGAGCATTTTTTCTCCCTCTTAAATCTGAAAAAAAAGCACCCTGATATTTTGAAATAATAAGGCACACGATGATAAGCAAGCCCGTAAGAAGTTTAAAGTCATTTGGCCCCATGCCAACTTGATATCCGTGCGTTCGCGCGGCAAACATCAGCGCACGGTAGAGTATGGAGCCCAATATTGCACGCAGAGTAAGCAGCATGATTTTATTGGATTTAAGCAAAAACTCACCAAGCATCACCGATGCAAGCCCCGCGACAACAATGCCGTTGCCGCTTGAAACATCGGCATAGCCGTTGTAGAAAGCAGCGAGGGCACCGGCAATAGCGACAAAGCCGTTAGAGAGCGCAATGCCGGCTGCCTTTAAATACGACGGATTGATCCCCTGTGAAATGATCATTTGAGGGTTGCCACCCAGCGCTCCAAGTGTAAGCCCAAAATCTGTTCGAAAAAAAAGATCGGAACCAAACTTTATGCAGAGTACCAGCAGCACCAAAAAAAGAAGTATCGCCGGGTCTCCCGAAACAAAGCCCAAAGCGCCTTCTTTTAACTTTGAGAAAAAGGTATCCAGGCTATAAAATGATACGTTGGCGCGTCCCTGCATAATGCGTAAATTCACCGAGTAGAGCATAGTCATGGTAAGGATACCGGCAAGAAGACCCGGTACTTTAAGGCAATTATGTATCAGCGCTGTTATCAGGCCGCCGGTGCATCCTGCAAGAAATGCGAAGAGCAATGTGAACGCTGGAGGAACACCGTTGATGAGGCAAAATGCCGCGACAGCACCCCCCAGCGGGAAGGTGCCGTCAACAGTAAGATCGGCAAAATCGAGGATGCGGAACGTGATAAAAACGCCCAGCGTCATAAGGGCATAGATAAACCCTTCAATTGCAATAGCCTCAAAAATATCCATTGTATTGCGCTATTTTGTTGTAAGCGTACCGTTCTGGAAAATCAAATCAGCCTGATCAAGGTAGTTCTGAGGAACGATAATACCACATTCCGCCGCCACGTCCAAATCAATAAGAAGGTCGGTATCATCTTTTTCGGTCAGAAACCGTGTAGGAATGGAAGCAGGTTTCTCTCCGCCGAGTATCTGCAATACCACATCGCCTGTAGCAAGTCCAATTTTGTAATAGTCAAAACCGAAGGCAACAAGTGCACCACCCTCACGGCATGACGTAACATCCGCCGAAAAAAGCGGTTTTTTTGCCGTTTTGCAAACTTCGATAAGGGCAGGAAGAGCCGCATATATCGTATTATCGTTCGTAATATACACACCATCTACCCGTCCAATAATTGACTGCGCCGCCTGACGCAATTCTGAAGAATTGGTAATTGCCTGCTCAACAAGCGAAAGATTCTGCTCTGCGGCGGCTTTACGCACTTCAGCAAGACTTGACATTGAATTATCTTCGCTGCTTGTGTATATGTAGCCAATAGTTGAAATTTGAGCAATTTCTTTAAACATGCGGACATGTGTTGGAACATCAATCGCATCGGAAACACCGGTTACATTGCCTTTACCACTGGAAAGCGTATTGACAAGTTTCGCCCCCACTGGGTCTGTTACCGCTGAAAATACAACAGGAGTCTCCTGTATGTTATTTGCCAGCGCTACAGCCGTGGGTGTTGCAATGCCTACCGCGACATCAACACGTTCGTTTTTAAAAAGTGTGGCAATTTGAGCCGCAGCATTCACATCTCCGGCAGCATTTTGCTGGTTAAAAGTTACGGCCAGGCCAGATTCGTTGATCTTGTCGATAATGCCCCGTTCAACTGCGTCAAGCGCTTCATGCGCGACTATCTTTGAAATCCCAACTTTAATCGTTTCCTGGGTGGTATTTTCTTTCTTTTTTGCGCATCCGCTCAGTACTGCTGCCATAATTATGGCGGTAACTACGCCGCGCCCGAAACAATGGATTTTCATAAACAACTCCTCATTTAAGCGCAAATTATGATGGTGCTTGTTCTTTTTGTCTAGGGCGCGCTGTTTGCTGAAAACGCCGCGCCGGCAAGATGGTGCTAAGCGTTAGAATTTTTTTTCAAAACGCCAAGAGAAATAGTAATTTAAACCTCCATCCTTATCGCCGGAAAAAAGCTTTGCCGTTACTCTTCCCCATGACCAGCGGACTGTTGCCATAATTGATTTATCCCAGACGGACTCTTTTCCCGCGCTGGCTCGGCAGGCGATGGTTCCTTTTAATGTGACAATTGAAACAGGCCACGAAAGCTCTCCGCTTGCCTTAACTTCGCTCAAATCGTGTTCCTGGAAAGGATTTGGATAGGGAATGATAAAATCGCCGGGTTGGGCGCGGGTAATTCCTGTTAGTTCAGTTTTGAAGGCTGATCGAAACGGACCTACTTTAAGACCGAAAAGGGCGGTGACAGTATCGGTAATATGTTCATACAAAACAGCATCCCGTTCTAGAGAAATCATAAAGCGTGAAGGTGTAACAAGATAGCCGCGCATGACAGGGAAGTAAAACGATATTTTCGAAACAGAGCGGTCAAATGGGTGTTCAATAGATTCTGAACGAAGCCGGGATTCAAGAGATAGCCGCATGTTTTTCTTCCCGTTCCATTCAAATTTTCCTCCAATGCGCATGCCGGCGCCAGTAGCTACGCCATTTTCGCCGCTATAATACATACCTGCACCGT
>JAITHM010000052.1 GCA_031279965.1 Spirochaetaceae bacterium | reverse complement strand
GCCGGCCGCGCTCCGCCCGGCTTCCATGGAGGTGGATTTTAGCGTTTTCATAAAGGTCTCCTTATTTCAAACTAAGTTTTCAGTATAATATACCACGGCTCAAGCGGTTTGTCAAGCGGTTTGTCAAGCGGTTTGTCAAGCGGTTTGTCAAGCGGGCGCTTCGCGCCGCCGACTGGCAGCCCGTTCCCGTCCATCCCCCCGAAATCCGAAATCTGGAATCCGAAATCTCAACCGGACGCGCTCGCCCTGGGCAACGCCGGTAATTCCCAAAATACGAAGTATCAGCCGTAGGATTTACAGGCATCGATCAGAAGCCGGATAAATGCCGGGCGGTTAAGGTCAAGACAGACCGATGCGTTCGGCGGCGCCTTTGTCCACATCCTGTGGTCGGCGAGCGTCATCCCTGTCGTGTATGTCCCGCGTGTTTCAATGTCAATGTGCATATCCCTCATCGTAAAAAGCTCCGGTGCGGCAAGCGCGGCGACTGCGCAGGGGTCGTGGAGCGGCGCACCAGCGAAACCCTGGTTAGAATGAAAAATCCAGTAAAAATCGACCAGTTCGGAGACAAGCTTTGAAGCCCGTCCCCCATGTTGCTTCAACTCGGCCAGTTCGGGCGGTAGTATCATTGCTTTATGCGTAACATCAAGCCCGCACATTGTAATTGGAATTCCTGATGTAAAAACAATATCTGCCGCTTCAGGGTCAACGACAATGTTGAACTCTGCGGCGCTCGTCCAGTTTCCGCCGGCAAGTACGCTGCCGCCCATAAGTGAAATCCGCTTGATCCGCCGCCTTATTTTGGGATATGCGCTCAAAAGGATGGCAATGTTGGTAAGCGGGCCAAGCGTTATCAGTGTGATTGGTTTTTCGCTTTCTTCAATAAGGCGGTGTGTAAGTTCCCATGCGCTCTCTTTAACTTCGCTCCACGGGGCCTCGGCAAGATTAGTTCCGTCAAGACCGGTCTCGCCGTGAACATTGGGGGCGACTTGTAGGTCTCGGCAGAGTGGTTTGTCGGCGCCAGCGGCCACAAGCGGCTGTTTTCCCAGGCAATGCAGTACATTCTTTGCGTTGCGCAGCGTCTTGGCCAATGTTTGATTGCCGCCGGTAACGGTAACCGCGCGGATATCGAGCTTTTGGTTTGCAAACGCAAGCACCAGCGCCATAGCATCATCGTGACCAGGGTCGCAGTCAATAATAACTGGAATTTTATCAGTCATAGTGTATCATCCTTCGCCGCGGCAGTCATAATGCGTTGCGGCAGCATCATCTTCCGATTAATCAATATGGCTCTAAGGAGATTGCTCTTTAATAAATCCATCGGAGAACTTGCGGATTACAAGTTCAACCTGTTTTTTTGCGGTAAAGCCAAAACCTGCAAGTATTGTCGGTTCAAATTGCTCGTAAACAGCCCGCCCGTGTTCAATTTCACACAACATATTGGCCACATATACAGCGTCAACCAGCGGCCGGAACTGCGCCGGCGCAGCCAACGGATCGTGATGATAGCGGATTGCTGCGGAAAGCATCTGAGGGAAATTCCATTTTTCAGCAATAAGCGCCCCAATTTCTGCATGATTCATACCGGAGGAAACATCTTCAAAGGTAATTTGCGGGATTCCCTTCTCCTTGCAAAATGCCTTCATTTTAAGGGCAAAATCAGGAATGCTGATAAAAAATACAATTTTTCCCATGTCATGCAATATGCCGCCTACATAGGTGTCATCAAGTATCGATTTGTTTTTGCCAAAATTCTTGACCAAATTGTAGGCGTAAAATGCAGTTTTATAGCTGTGATTCCACAAATCTTTCTTTTCAGGTGAATCTTCCCCAAGAATCTTCTGTGTGCCATACGAATACAACAGGTTTTTGATGCCTTTAATGCCGAGTATTTTGACGGCTTCAGCAATGCTGTCAACTTTTTTAGAAAGCATAAACTGAGCCGAATTGACAATTTTAAGTATGTCGGCAGTCATCGAAGGGTCGGTGGAAATCTTTTTTGCTATGTCGGTAATTTCGGATTTTGGATCAGAGGCAAGTTTCTGCACAACCATAATATTTTCCGGAAAATGCGGCAGCGAATTAACTTGCTCAACAATCGCCTGGGTAAGTCCGGTAACATTGTTTATTTTGGTCTGGGCAAGCGGAATACGCAACCGGGCAAGCGTTTCAAGTTCATTTGCAGTTATTTCAAAGCAGTCCTCGTCCAATCCCATCTTTTTTAACATCAAAACAAGTACCACAAGTCCTAATCCAGCCCCTTCTGAGCTGTCCAAAACCTGAGCAAATGCTTCTTCAAGACTGTTATATTGCCGTGAATGTGCCAGTTTGTCGTGGATTCGCAAAAGTTCCATCTTGGAAACGACAACATTATTGCGCACTTCGATGAGTATCGAATCTTTTTTATAAACAAGGATAACTTTAATGTAATAGCCTTTTTCTCGCTGAAGCTGAAGATAATACTTTAGATTGTCAAGTGTATCCTTCTTAAAAGTCAACATTCCTTGCTTGTAGTCGTTGGGATTGTTGAGATCAAGTTGTTTTTCTGAAAAATAAACCCGCTTGGTATTTGCTTTCTTCGCGTTTACCGCCAATTCCTGCACACAGTATTCAAGATAATCCTTTAAATTTTCGCAGCCTGCGTATTTAAGGAACACTCCCAGCACTTGACCAATATATATTTCCATTTCGTGCGGCAACGTGTATGATGTAATCGTCAGTGGCATACCCGATTGAACAGACTGCTTCACTTTTACTTCATCAACAACAAGTCCCGGTCCTTCGCTCATGATTCTAATCCTCTAACTTTTATAAATATTGCCGTTTAATCGAGCTGATTACAAAACGGCTGCGCGTCCTACAATCTCTCGTGTTTCATCTGCCTAACAGCTTCCAAAACATTTCCCGTACACATGTTATTGCAAAATTGAAATTTTACAACCCTCCCAGTTTATAATCTTCTTTAAATTAAGTAAAGATGGGTGTCCAGGGTGAGGCTCTTCCACTCCGGCCTTGCCGCCGCTCCTGATTAATGTATATGCGCTCGCCCTGCGGCGTTCACTCAACCGGATTGACGAAGCGGGAACTACGGGGTAGACTTTATTTATGGAAACATTAAAGTCTGCGTTTCATGAGCTTATAGGCGACGCAATGGCTACAACAAAAGTTACAACACATATTACCGCGGAAAATGTATATCAGCCTGCAGAACTTGCCGTAAGACCGCTTTTGGATAAACTGGTTGAACATTTATCACTGCCCGGGTCAGGGATAAGCGGTGCCGGGCACCTCCATGAATTATTTGAAAAAGCCGCTTCCGGCGCAGCGTGCCTTATTCTGCCGGAACATTACAGCAATTCTGATTTGCCGTGTATTTCCTATTTTCTCCGCAAAGATTCCCCGGCAAGTGCACAAGTTGCAGAATCGCTGGTGGCTATCGCCGGAATGAAATTGAACGAAGAAAACGCGCAAGTTGCCGCATTTGCCAGTGCCTTTTCCCGGATTGTCATTTGCCCCAGCCGGTATCTTGATCTTTTCAACGGCGAAAAAAATCAGGATGAACGCCTGCGGGTCATTCAGATTAACCGCGCATCGATGCGGATTCTTAACGAAATCAAGCGACAGGGCAAACTTGTCCTTGTATTTCCGGCAGGCACCCGGTACCGGCCGGGGAAGCCGGATACAAAACGCGGTGTGCGAGAAATCGATTCGTATGTCAAAGGCTTTGATTATATGTGCCTGCTTGCGGTAAATGGCGAGCTTTTAAAGGTTCGTGAAGGTACTATGATTGACGATTATGTTAACAATGATGTAGTGCGGTTAACAGCTTCGCCTGTTATTTCCTGTGCAGAATTCCGTGAAAAGGCAAAGCTGGCAGCGGACGCACATGGCGTTGATGACAAAAAACAGGCTGTTGTTGATGCAATTATGGCGCAGCTTGAAGAGATGCATCATCAGGCTGAAGAAGAACGGCAGTTGATTCTGAAGACTGCCCAAAGAGCGGCTTCATGAACGGACAGCGAGAACTGCGGTTGGGACGGCTTATTCAGGAAAAAATCGGCACGCTTATTATCGAAGGTAAAATAAAAGATCCTCGTGTCGATTCGTTTTTGACAGTAACTCGTGTTGAAGTATCCCGTGACATTTCTTGTGCGGATGTTTTTATCTCAAGCTATAAAAGCGCCGCTGGTCTTGAAAAAGGTGTTGCCGGCTTATGCAGTGCCGCCGGTTTTATTCAAGCAAAACTTAACGAACAATTACGCATCAGGCAAACGCCCCGCCTTCGTTTTCATGCAGATAACGGCCTTCGAGATGGATTTGAATTGAATCAAAAGATTGATGAACTCATGTTATCTTCTCCTCAATAAGCCGGCGGGACGGACGTCCTTCGAGGCGCTGCATCCGGTAAAACAGATTATCAAAAGCGGAAAAGCGGGGCATACTGGTACGTTGGATAAATTTGCCAGCGGCCTTCTTCTTGTGTTAACCGGCGGCGCATTAAAGTTAAGTTCTTACCTTACTCATGCTGATAAACAATACGAAGGTACTGTGTACTTTGGCTGCGAAACAGATACTCTCGACCCGGAAGGTGTTACTGTTGCTGTTACGCCGCCGCCTGGACGGGACGAACTTGAAGCCGTCCTCCCCCGGTTTTTAGGGAATATCATGCAGGTGCCTCCTGAATATTCGGCAATTCATATTAACGGAAAACGCGCTCACGAGATTGCCCGTTCTGGCGGTGTTGTCAAGATGCAAAGCCGCCCTGTTATGATTTACCGTCTTGAACTGAATGATTATACACCGCCGCTTGCTCATATTACTGTTTTTTGTTCGTCGGGCACGTATATTCGTTCCCTGGCGCGGGATATAGCCCGTGCGGCCGGTTCTTGCGGGCACCTTTCCGAACTTAAACGCACTCATGTGGGGCAATTTTCTCTTGATAACGCTGCGGCGGGTGATTCAGAATGTGAAATTCGCGCGGGGCTTCGGCCGTTAAGCGAATCTTTTTTTACTAAACTAAAGATCCCTCTTTTAAGAACGACAGTGCCAGGAGTGCACGCGCTTCGGCAGGGAAAAAGCCTGCCAAACATCCTGAAAGACATGGATTTTCCGGTCTCTCCACCGTCTGCCGGGCCGTATGCGGTTTTTCATGAAAACGATTTTGTTGCGCTTCTTCGTCAGGAACACGGCCGGTGGACATACGGCTTTGTTCTCTCCGGCAATGACCAATAATTCCAGAATTGGCAGGGGAAAGGGATTAATCCGCGAAAGCTCATTGCCTGACGAATTCAGCACCCCGCCTGTTCAGCACCGTAAGACTAGTCAGCGCGATGTAAATACCGCCGTCATTAAACGCCGTCAATATTCCGGCTGCTTCCACCCAGTCATCTTCATTGGGATAGGTCTGCTGTGTGTTAGCTCCCTCCCACATAACTTCAAAACCAGCGCTCCCATCGTAACCGCAGCAACCAGGCCCGTAACGCAAGACATAAAAAAACGGCCGTTCCTGCCAGGAAAAATCTTCTTTTTTGAACACGCCTTCCAGCTTGATAGTCTTTCCCAGATAATCCTTTGCATTCAAATAAATATCATTTGTCTGAGCGATAAATAATTTTTCTTTTATTTCGATAACACTTGTTTTATACTGCGCATTTGTAAATTTTACATTTTCATCAAACGTGCCTATCTTATTATCATTCAAGAATGCCTGCGCCGCCTGCACAACGGTAATGGTTTCATTTTTCCCCAGCACCGTATTAAATTCCTCAAGTTTGCTTTTGGTACTTAGTACCTGCACTGCAAAAAAAACACTGGTAATGGTAAATATACTTATGCCTATTACCAAATTGAATTTTTCAGAGTTACTCTTCATAAACTATTTCTCCTTTTTTTGAGCTTGCGCTTTCGCGCAAACTCAAGAATGATGCCAATGCTAAAAATGTTTTACCAGAGCGCCTCCTTTAACCTTGGCACATTGGCTTTTTGTATTTCCAGAAAAGTAAGCCCCTGGTCAAAATCCTTTTTGGAAATGTTATGACAGGCATGCAGCAGCAGTTTTTTTGCGCCTGTTTCCCCGGCTATCGTGTCTGCCATTTTTTCATTGGCAAGCTCAATGTGGAACACTACGGGTATTTTCTTTTCTTTAATTTTGTTGATTAAAAAGGCAACCGTCGCCGCACTCGGCTCAGTCTCGATGGAGCAGCCTGGGAAAGCGGCAAAATACTCAAGGCCGTAAGCATCAGCAAAATAGCGGAAGGGGAAGCGGTCGCCAAAGACAATGGTTTTCCGCTTTGCGCCGTTTACTACCGCCTTAAACTCTTTATCTAATTCGTCAAGGCCGGCATTATAATTTTTCGCATTTTGCCGGAAAAACTCCGCATCTGCGGCATCTGCTTCACATAATACATTCGCAATTGCCTGCACAATACGCTGGGCATTTTTGGGAGATGTCCAAACGTGCTCGTCATACACTTTCTCGTGTCCATGCCCCGCAAGGGTTTCGGCGATTTCTTCGGCGGAAGCGCCGGAAGCAAAATACATACCTGCCCAGTTTTTGCGTTCCACAAGACTGGCAAAACTATCATTGCCATATTTTAAATGGATATGGGCGACTTCTTCATGCTCTTCTTCTTCGTCATGTTCCTCTTCGTGATGTTCTTCTTCATTGCCGTCTCCATGATCATTGAACATGATATATGCGGGTAAACCTGTTTCGGACGTGGTTATCTGATATTTATACCAGACAGACGGGCCATGATCGCTTTCTATAATTTCGTATCCCCGGTAGGTATAGGCGGCGCTCCGGCTCCCAATACCGAGCGTATTGCCGCTGACCGTTAAAGAATCATAGTCAGATGCCCAGCCGGAAATCAGATTTTCCTTCACCTCTGCTGTTGATTTTCCTTCTTCCTCAGCACGGTGCGCTATGTATGAATCAAGAGAACCGTTTTTCAGTAAAGGAGCGCCCGAAGCCCACACGCCTGCAAAATCACTCATGGGGCGGTCTTTCACCTTTGCAGGATCGAATTCACCGTGTTCATGCTCATCGTCTTCCATACCTTCGACAATTTCTTCTTCTACCAGATCAACTGCGTCCATCATGCGGACGATACGCAGCTTTGAGGTATCCATGGATTCAAGAATCCGGTCTACCCATGCATCAGACTCGCCGCCTGTATAAATGAACACATCACTTTTTTGAATGTTGATAATATCTTTCGGCGTTGGTTCAAAAGAGTGGCTTTCCGCCCCGGGGGACAGCAGCATGGTAAGATTTATTTTATCTCCTGCGATTTGCCGCGCAAAATCATAAGCCGGAAAATTAACTGCAATCACATTAACCGCGCCTGCTTTTGCAGCTCCAGTTTTTTTCCCTTCACAAGCGGGGAAAAGCGCTATAAACAATACTGCTGTAACAGCAGCATATAATCTTTTCATATATACCTCCATAAAAAGATCCTACATTTTCCATAGAGTAGTTTAGTTTGAGAAAATGTATTCGTTATTGAATTGTGTTTTAAAAAGTGAGCTCACCTCGAAAGATGAGGCAAATTCAACTTGTACTTTATATCAACAATTGAATCGTACTTTTAATTCGATGGGTTTTTTTACAAAAGAGGACGGCTGCCGTTTTGCAGAGAACGCGGCATATTTTATAAAGCCCGCAAGAAACAAATATATGCCAAGGCGGCCAAAGGCTTCTATGATTCTTAGAGCAATTTGGATTTCAAGACAAATGCGGCAGTCGCTTCCGGTATGGTCGTGGATATGGTTCTCGATGACAAAAACCCCTGCAAAAACAACCGCTAATGCCAGGTAAGCGGTCATTACAGCGGTAAAAAAGGCATCTTTCCCCGGTAGATTTACCATGCCGTTATTTTATCTTGGCACATGATTTTTTTTCAATAGCGCTGTCCCAACAAAACGGGCGCGGCCTGTGAGAGCCGCGCCCGCTTAACTGTGCAATAGCACAGCGGACTGGTGAAGGGCTGACCTTACTTTGTCTTGATGCTTACACCCAGCGTGACGTAGTTGTCGATGTTTGTGGAGAGCGTATACTCTATACCAGGCTCAGTAATCTGGGCGTTGACCCTGTAAGCATTGAATCCGCCCTCCAGAAAGAGGCCAATCGTCTGGGTAAAGAAATACTTTGCCCCGATACTGCCGCCGCCAGAGATGCCCCACGGACTCGTATCACAGAGATCCCCTAGATTACCACCAATACTGCCAATGGTAATGCCGACTTTACCCAGCAGGTAGACATCCAGATTCTTGGCCTTGATAAACTTGGGATGCCAGCCGAAACGGAACATAACGGGTATTGCCATAACAGAAAAAGTATCACCAAAGAAGTCATAACCGGCATATAAAAACCCGGTTTCAACGCCGTAGCTCATTCTACCCTTGAACCATTCAAGCGAAACCAAACCGCCCGGAGCATACACGCTCTCTCCCGAAGTTACAGGGCTTGAGCCTCCGGATACAATCACTTCCAGCTTCGGCGTACTGAAATTCAGTCCAGTACCGATGTTGAAGACCAGCGTCCCCGGCGCATACTCAATCGCTCCCGCAGCTCCGGCGCCCATCACCAGAACAATCGCGAGTATCATCAATTTCTTTGCCATAATAATCTCCTTTGGCAAACACTATATAAGCCGCCTTATACAAAACGGCTCCAAAACGCCGGATGTCTCCGGCGGAATTGGCAGTTTAGTGGGCAGTGGACAGTGGGGAGTGGGCAGCGATTTTAGCGATTTTTGTTAGCTAGAGACGATATCAATGGTAGGTAACGTATACCGGCCTGAAGCTGCTGCCCACTGTCCACTG
>JAITHM010000103.1 GCA_031279965.1 Spirochaetaceae bacterium | reverse complement strand
TTAGCAGTTAACGGCCGTCCGCCCAGCCCCGCGGTGGATTTTACAGTTTTCATAAAGGTCTCCTTACGTCAAATTAAGTTTTCAGTATAATATACCACAATTCAGGCGGCCTGTCAAGCGCACGGCGGGCAGGAAAAAAATAGAGCCTCCCCTCAGGTTCCCTCTCTTGACAGTGCGAAAGATTACCGGCAGAATCAGCAGCGTTAAACGTGGATATTTTGGAGGAACTTTTATATGGAAAATAGGCGTTATTTTTTTACCTCGGAATCCGTCGGCGAGGGACACCCCGATAAATTATGCGATCAGGTTTCTGACGCTATACTGGATGCATGCTTGAAGGATGACCCCCAAAGCCGTGTTGCGTGCGAAACTTTTTCATCAACATCACTTGTTTTGGTAGGCGGAGAAATTACGACAAATACGTTTGTTGATTTTCAGCAGATTGTGCGGCAGGTTGCTAAAGAGATTGGATATACCAATCCTGATTACGGGCTTGATTATCAGTCGATGGCGGTGCTTGATATGATTCACAGCCAATCGCCAGATATAAGCCAGGGAGTTTCCGGCGCGGGGCTCGACGAATACAAAGGGCAGCAAGGCGCGGGAGATCAGGGAATGATGTTCGGATTTGCCTGCTCAGAAACTGAAGAACTGATGCCGCTGCCCATCATGCTTGCCCACAAGATATTGCTGCGGGCAACAGAACTGCGTAAAAATGGCGCGCTTAAATGGCTTCGCCCCGATGCAAAAAGCCAGGTTACCATTGAATATGAAGGGCATAAACCGCTTCGGGTGGATGCTGTCGTTGTTTCACATCAGCATGATCCCGATGTTTCCTATGATGAAATTAAAGATGCTATTATCACAAAAATTATAAAGCCGGTGCTGGAGTCCACCGGACTGCTTGACAACAAAACAAACTATTACATCAATCCAACAGGGCGTTTTGTTGTGGGCGGGCCTTTTGGCGATACGGGGCTTACCGGGCGTAAAATTATTGTTGATACCTACGGCGGTATGGGGCGGCACGGCGGCGGGGCGTTTTCCGGTAAAGACCCTACGAAAGTTGACCGTTCGGCGGCCTATGCGGCGCGGTATGTGGCAAAAAATATCGTTGCGGCCGGACTTGCAGAACGCTGCGAAGTAGAACTTGCCTATGCAATTGGCGTCCCCTTCCCTGTTTCTGTAATGGTTGATACTTTTGCTTCGGCAAAAGTGCCCGAGGTAAAAATTGAAGATGCGGTAAAAAAAGTTTTCGATTTAACGCCGTCCGGCATTATCAAGATGCTCGATTTACGCCGGCCCATTTACCAAAAAACGGCATCGTACGGGCACTTTGGACGGAGCACCTTCCCCTGGGAAAAGACTGACAAAGCTGCCGAATTAACGAAGCTGGTATAAGACTGCGAATGGACCACCTGAAACGGACAAAAACTTGCGGTGCATTGCGGGCTGCTGATGCGGAAACTCAGGTGACGCTCAACGGCTGGGTTGATGCGCGGCGTGATCATGGAGCGGTGACGTTTATCAATCTGCGTGACCGTTTTGGCATAACACAGATTGTTGTCGATGCGGCCGGATCTGAGCTTGCCGGCAGCGCCGCGCAGCTTCACAATGAGTATTGTATTGCTGTACGGGGCACAGTGCGCCGCCGTCCTGATACGATGATAAACCGCGATATGGCTACCGGCGAAATTGAAGTATTTGCACACGAGATTGTCGTGCTGAACGCATGCCCTACGCCGCCGTTCCAAATTGAAGACGAAACCAACGCCAAAGAAGAATTGCGCCTTACCTACCGTTATCTTGATTTGCGTTCACGGGGTATGCAGCGGCGTATCGCATTGCGAAGTGCCGTTACTTTTGCCGTGCGCGAATTTTTAACAGCGCATGATTTTCTGGAAATTGAAACGCCCACATTCATTAAATCGACACCGGAGGGCGCACGTGACTATCTTGTGCCGTCGCGGCTTTATCCGGGGAAATTTTATGCGCTTCCACAATCGCCGCAGCTTTACAAACAGCTTCTTATGGTATCAGGGTTCGACCGCTATTTTCAGATTGCCCGCTGCTATCGTGACGAGGATGCACGCGGTGATCGCCAGCCAGAGTTCACTCAGATTGACATTGAAATGTCTTTTGTAGCACGCGATGACGTGCTCAGTCTTACCGAAGCATTGATGGGGCATATCTTCCAGAAGACGCTGAACATCACGCTGCCTGCATCATTCACGCGGCTTAGTTATGACGAAGCGCTTGATCGTTTTGGCACCGACAAGCCTGACCTACGCTTCGATATGGAATTGCGCGATTTTGCCCCGCATGCCCGCCATGCGGAATTCAGCGCGTTTAACAATGCCCTTGCCGCGGGAGAGACACGGCAGAACGCCGCTCGTGAACAAGGAATAACCGTGCAGGCCGGTGCGGTTAAGGCACTTGTCGTGCGGGGCAAGGCTGATTATTCACGGAAGCAGATTGAAGAACTTGAAGCACACAGCAAAATTTTCAAGGCAAAAGGACTTGCCTGGATGAAGGTAACAGGTACGAAGGAAGCTCCCGGCCTTGAAGGCGGGGTGGCAAAATTTTTTGCAGCTTCCGCCGCGGCGGTGTGCACGGATTTGAACGCTGAGCCAGGCGATCTTATACTTATCATTGCCGACAGCGACGCAAAAATTGCCAATACCGCATTGGGGGCAGTGCGCAGCAAGCTTGGGCGTGATTTGGGTCTTGCCGTCCCGGGACGCTTTGAATTTGTGTGGATAGTTGATTTTCCACTTTTCGAGTTTAACGATGATGAAAAACACTGGGAAGCGGCGCATCATCTTTTTTCGTATCCTCAAGAAAAATATCACGAAAGTCTTGAACGTGACCCGGGCGCGGTAAAGGGAGATCTTTACGATCTCGTGCTCAACGGTTATGAGCTTGCATCGGGCTCAATTCGTATTCATGACGGTGCGCTCCAGAAACGTGTATTCAGCGTGGTTGGGTTAAACGAACAGGAAAGCGATCAAAAGTTTGGGTTTTTAATACAAGCTTTTTCGTATGGCGCTCCGCCCCATGGCGGTATCGCGCCGGGACTTGATCGTCTCGTTATGCTTATGTGCGGCGAAACTTCAATAAAAGAAGTCATCGCGTTTCCCAAGAATTCGTTTGCAGAAAGCCCGATGGACAACTGCCCCAGCGAGGCCGACGCCGCTCAGCTTGCCGAACTGCATCTTAAAATAACCTCTTAACCGCAAGAGAGTTTGCCTGGACGAGCATTAAATTTCAGCAAGTTTTTGTTCGACTTCTTTTAATCTGGACGAAAGCGAATCTATCGTACGGATAAGGCGGTTTTTTTCTTTTTCTAATTGGCCGCGCGGATTTTCTTCGCCCGGCCCGCGCCGCAATGTCATTTTGACAGTATCAGGACTTTTCCCGGCAAGAAGAGCGCTTTCTGCCCGGTGCCGTTCTACCGGATTGGAAATGCCGGAAAGAAAGCGCATGTTGTCGGAACCAAGCGCCGGATTAAGATTGAACGCCGAACTTTTCATTGCCATTTTCGCAGTTACACGGGGCAGACAAAGAATGCGGTCGATATAATCTTCAAACCTAAGCCCCGCCTCTCCGCACAGATCATGCGCCTGAGTAAGAAGCTGCCCCAATTCAATAAAGAGCGCGCCATTTTGCGCCATATATTTTTCCCGAATGACGGTGGTAAGCTCGTTCAGTTTGTCTGATGAAGCATAGGCGTTGGAATAAAGCCCCTGCGCTTCGGCTTTTTCCAGCAATGCATGAAAGCGCGCCCAGAATTCGGTGGTGTGGGAGCGCACTGAAATTCGCCCTCCGTGAGCGCAGCTCTGAAGATGGTGAGCATACTCATGAATCGCTGTGTAGATAAGAAGATTGTCATCAGTAAAATTTTTATTATGCAGAATGATTTCCCGCTCTTCGATCTTGTAAAGCCCGTTCACTTTAGCGCTCTTCTTGCCGGAAAGCACCACGGTAAAATCCAGCGGCGGTTCCTCGAGAGACAATAAAAGCGTTTTAATTTGATCGTTATTCACCGGCTAATCCGAGTTAACATACCGCATTTCGCGGCCTATTGATGTGGCCTCGCCATGCCCCGGGTAGACTTTTGTTGCGGCAGGCAATTTCCAGAGCCTGTCAAGACTTTCTTTAAGATCGCGCGGATTGCTTTCTGGTAAATCTGTCCGTCCAACAGCACCTTCAAAAAGCGTATCGCCGCTTATCAAAATGCCCGCCTGCTCATCATAAAAAGCTGACGAACCTTCGCTGTGCCCTGGAAGGTGCAGTACGGTCCAGGTTCCAACACGGTCACCGTCTTCAAGAATGCGTGATGGTTCCGGCAGCTCGTCCCAGAGCGCGTCAACAAAGGAGGTATCACCGCCCGTCACCGCGGCAAAACTCCGGCAATGGAAACGATAGGCATCGCGCCCCAGAAAACAGGCATCAGCACGATGGATAAGGACTTCAGGATGAATATTTTGTGCGGCGTAATGGGCAAGCAACGAGGGAAGTCCGGCAAGATGATCGTAGTGCCCGTGAGTCATCAAAATTGCCTGCGGTACACTGCCCATCGCATCAAGCTTTTCGATGATGCGGGGGGCTTCGTCGCCGGGATCAAGCACCAATACGCCGTCCTCCGCCGGAATAAGATAACAATTTGTGGCGATCGCCCCAACAACAATGCGTTCCAATGATTTTTTCATACTAAGTCTCCCCGCAACCGTGCAAGATATGCGCTTTTGTCCGCTGCCCGCATCATTGCTTCACCGATGAGCAGCGCGTCAATGTTCGCATCGGCAAGCCGCCGGACATCTTCCACCGTCGAAATGCCGCTTTCCGCAACAAAGAGCGTATCATCCGGCACCAGCATACGCAAGCGTTCACTGAGCCGCAGATCGACGGTAAAAGTCTGTAAATCACGGTTGTTTACCCCGATGATGCGTGCTCCGGCATCACGCGCCTGCTGCACTTCATACTCATCGTGCGCTTCGACCAGCGCATCTAAACCCAATGCGTGCGCACACTCAAGATACGCGCGTAATTTTGCGGCATCAAGCAGCGCACAGATTAAAAGCACCGCTGATGCTCCCAACGTTTTTGCCTCATAAATCTGATAATCATCAACAATGAAATCTTTACGAAGCACCGGAAGCGTGTTTTCAAAGGCAATTTCATGCAAATACGCGGCAGATCCCAGAAAAAATTCAGGCTCAGTGAGTACCGAAAGTGCCGCCGCGCCTGCCGCCGTATATTCGCGGGCAATCGTACGGTAGGGGAAATCCTTAACAATGATGCCCTTTGACGGTGAAGCCCGCTTAATTTCACAGATAAATGAGATGCCCGGCAGTGCAAGCGCATCATGGAAGCTTCGCATGGCGGCTGGTTGAGCTGCCGTTCTAGCTTTTTCCTGCATAATTTCACGGGGAACCTCACGCAGAGCCTGTTCAACCCGCAGATGGCTTGCTTTGACTATGACATCAAGTATCATAAATTCGTCCTTTCCTTACATGCTTTCCAGAAATGGAATACAAACCAGGTTAAGTGCCCGGCGCAACACAGCAAGTACCGCTTCGCAGAGGGCAAGTCTGGCGCGAGCAAGCTCTGGATTGGGTGCAGTCAACACCGGTGCGGCATGATAGAAACGGCTGAAATTTTTCGAAAGTTCATAGAGCCATGCCGTTATCAGCGAAGGGTTCATTTCCCGTGCCGCGCTTTCCACAGCCTGAGGATACTGCGAAATCATTTTGATAAGCTCCCATTCTTCATCACTGCCAAGCAGCGCGGCATTCAGAGGGACGGTACGCGCGGCAGCTGCTTCATCACGGCGAAGGATTGACGAGATACGCGCTCCCATATACTGCAGGTAGGGCCCGGTGTTTCCAGTAAACGACAATGATTCCTGGGGATTAAACAGCATATCCCGTTCTGGTGTTATCTGCAAAAGATAATAGTGAAGCGCACCAAGGGCAATCTTTTCCGCGGTTTCCATCGCATCGCCAACGATCTCTTCCCGCTCTTTGCCGCGTATTTCTTCAAGCGCCATGTCGCGTAGTTCATTGATAAGATCGTCAGCATCAACAACAGTACCTTCCCGGCTTTTCATTCTTCCTTCCGGCAAATTCACCATACCATACGAAAGATGATACAGATTGCGCGCCCATTCAAAACCCATCTTGTCAAGCAGCAGAAAGAGTACCTGAAAATGATAGCGCTGTTCACTGCCAACAACATAAACAAGTCTGTCAAACGGCCAGTCATGATGCCGTAGTATTGCTGTTCCAAAATCCTGTGTTATATAAAGCGATGTTCCGTCTTTTCGCAGCAGCACTTTCTTGTCAAGACCGTCCGCCGTCAAATCAGCCTGAACCGAACCGTCTTCTTCGCGTGTCCAGAGCCCCTGTTCCAATCCTTTTAATACTTCATCCTTGCCCTTGCGGTAGGTTTCACTTTCAAAATAATACTGATCAAACGAAATACCCGTACGCACATACGTTTCTTTCATGCCTCGCACGGTCCAGTCGTTCATCTTTTTCCACAATGTGACAGTTTCTTCATCGCCGGCTTCCCATTTACGCAGAAGTTCCTGAGCACGTTCTTCCGCACCGCTGTCTTCCTGTGATAACTTAGTAAATCGCACGTAATAATCACCGACAAAACGGTCACTTTTTACTCTGGCGCTCTCCGGTGTAGCGCTGTTTCCGCACTCTTTGTAGGCAAGCATCGACTTACAAATATGGATCCCGCGGTCATTAATGATGCACACTTTGCGCACTTCCGCGCCTGCCGCAGCAAGAATACGCGCTATACTTTCTCCCAGCGCATCGTTGCGTAAATGCCCCAAATGGAGCGGTTTATTGGTATTTGGGCTAGAAAACTCCACCATAACACGGCTTCCTTTAAGCGCATCAGCAGTACAAAAGTTATCTGGGCTGTTGAGCACCGCATCAAGAACACGCCGTGCCACTGCCGCCCGGTCAAAGCGGATATTTACATAAGGCCCCAACGAAGATGCCGCGCCGGCGGCAAGTTTTCCGGCAACAAGAGTGGCAATCGCCGGAGGGGCTTTGCGGAAGATTTTTGCAAAAGGAAACATCGGGAACCCCAAATCACCCATTTGGGGATCGGGAGGGATCTCGGCAATAACCGCATCTTTATTGATGACCGGTTGTTCCGCCATCTCTGCTGCAAGTCCGGCAAGCGCTGCGTAAACGGCGTCTTTCCAAAAAAGTTTGTCATCCATTGGGTCTTCCCCCATAAATGCCTCCTATAAGCGCCATCATTTTGGTAAAATGCGTTCCTTCACGCCGAAATGAACCAAGATTGTCACTCATATATGTACAATTTGTGTGGTATACGATATTCATTACGCCGGAATCAACAAGAAGTTTGATATTCGCCGCCTGCATATCAAGATAGTATTCCTGTTCGCCCTGCTCATTACATAGTTCGTAAACAGGTTTTCCCACAGGATACTCCCCGCCAAGACAGCCAAACTCGTTCTGATAAATCATTGCCCGTTCTTTATCAACACGAAAACAACATCGTTGAAGGCATGGCCCCAAAAGTGCCGCAACATCACGTGGACGGGTGCCGTATTGTTTGTTCATTACGGACAGCGCATTGATGGCAATGCCTGTCCCCTTCCAGCCTGAATGGCATACCGCATATACATGATGAACAGTATCATAAAGGAAGACGGGAAGGCAATCAGCTACAGTAACGGAAAGCAATGCCGGAGCGCGGCCCGCAAGCCCATCGGCATCATAAAGCTGCCGCCTACCGTCAGGATCTGGACACTGAACTACACGGGAATGTGTCTGGCGGCACGCGAAAAACGCCTGCGGTGTAAGATCCAGCTGTAACAAAAGAGCGTTGCGTTCCGCGTTAAGCGCCGTGTCGGTAACCGCCATTGAGCCTGCGCGGTGCAGGGAAAGCGCACAGGGGACATCATCAAGTTCCCTGCCGTTAAACAAAAACGAAAAGCGCATATATGTGGCAGCAGGAATTGGCCCCTTGCGCGCTTCAATACAAGCCATAACGCTAGTATAAAACGACTCCTCCATCCGCCGCAAGTTGCCGCACCCTCTATTTGAGCACGTACCCTGTTGATGCTTGACGGCGGATGCCAGAGCACGTAAAGTAGAAGAAATGCGGGAATAGCTCAGTGGTAGAGCGCCACCTTGCCAAGGTGGATGTCGCGGGTCCGACTCCCGTTTCCCGCTTGCATAATGCGAGAGTGGTGAAATTGGTAGACACGCCAGACTTAGGATCTGGTGCCGCAAGGTATAAGGGTTCAACTCCCTTCTCTCGCACAAGAATCCTCTGTTCAGCGTGTTTCAAAGTCAATACGTGGGTCAATCAGCGTGTAGATAAGATCGCTTACCAAATTAAGGACAAGTCCGGCGAGCGTAAATATATAGAGCGTGGCAAAAATTACCGGATAATCACGCTGCATAACCGCCTCGTAACCAAGCAGGCCTAATCCTTCCAGCGAAAATACAACTTCAATCAGCAGTGATCCGGTAAAAAACATCGAGATGAACGCTGCGGGAAATCCGGCTACGACAATCAGCATGGCATTACGAAATACATGCTTTATCAGAATAGCTTTTTCAGTAAGACCTTTGGCACACGCGGTAAGTACGTATTGTTTGTGGATCTCTGCAAGGAATGAATTTTTGGTAAGCATGGTAAGTGCCGCAAAACCACCGATGGTGATTGAGGTAACAGGCAGAACCAAATGCCAAAAGTAATCAAGGATCTTCATGCCCAGGCTTAAATTCGCGCTGTCAACTGAAAAAAGGCCGCGGAGTGGAAAAATTTTCAGAAAACTGCCGCCGGCAAAAAGCACAATCATCAAAACGGCAAAAAGAAACGAAGGAATAGCGTGTCCTACTATAATAAGCGTACTTGTCCACGCATCAAAGCGGCTCCCATTTTTAACTGCCTTGCGTATCCCCAGTGGAATTGATACAAGATAGATGATCAGCGTGCTCCACAGGCCAAGTGAGACTGAAACAGGAATGCGTTCTGCAAGAAGCCCCAGCACCGATTGTCCGCGAAAAAGACTATCACCAAAATTAAAGATCAGATAATTTTTAAGCATATCAAGATAGCGGCTTCCAAGCGGCTTGTCAAACCCAAAACGTTTTTCAATTTCAGCAATTACTTCTGGATCAAGCCCCTGCGCACCGCGATAGGCCGATGTTTTTTCACTCTGAAATGTCTGTCCGCCGGCGTCATTACTGCCAGAAAAACGAGTGATTGCTTCATTGCCCAAGCCTTGCATTTCGGCAATTGCCTGATCAACAGGGCCACCCGGCGCAATGTGTACGATAAAAAAGTTAATGGTAATAATTGCCCACAGTGTTGGAATGATAAGGAGCAATCTTCGAATAACATACGCGGTCATACCGGATCCTTGTTGGTCATGCGTAATTCAGCGCGAAACGCCGCCTGTCCGTCAGAACGTTTGCGTCCTTCAAGCGCATACAGAAGCGGCCAGACGATGTTGTCAGATGGACTTTCGCCCGAAAGCACCGCCATCAGAAAGCTGATCGTTTCGGCGATTTTTATCTCGCTTAGATAGTTAATATCAAGGCGCAGTTTGCCGGCATTCATTAGTTTGTCTGCATCAACAAAATCCTGAATCCATTGAATGTAGCGGGCATTGTTAACATGGGCGTTAAAATCAATATCAGAATAATTGGCAGTGCGTTCACCGACAAATGCAAGATCGTTATGGGACACAAGTGCGCGGGGTGATTCTGCAAAAGCATTGTCTTCGATGCAAGGCAGCTGAATGGCAAGTTCCTGGGGGCGGAGCGGGCGGCGTTTTTCAATATCAACAAGCAGCCAAAATGATCTGCTCCGCACAATTCTCTTACCGGCGGCGCTGAAAACATAGTCACGCACGGCAAAGAGCTTTTCAAACCCACATGGCCAGGTGTGCAGCGTAAGTTCTTCGTCAAGGAGGGGGCGCCGCTCAACCAGCACAGTCATACGGGAAAGTATCCAAACCTGGTTTTGCTGCGCCATCTTTACGCGGCCTACGCCAAGTTCTTCTGCATGGCGTATCGCTGCTTTTTGGAAATAGTCAAAGATGCTAAAAAGAGTAAGCGCGCCAGAAGGGTCAACACCGGTAAAACCAATGGGGATTTTTTCTATAAGCACATCCATTGCTATTCCTGTATGCCTGTTCTGGCAAAAAGGAACGAAAACGCCGCACCGGCAAAAAGGCTTACCAGTGAAAGTACGATGGAAGTTGCGCTGTTCATGCCGCCAGGCGCTATAACGGCGATTGAACCAGCGACAAGACCGAATATCGCGCCGTAGGTCTGGCGTGGAATATGGCAGAGCAGGAAACGAACCAGCGCCGCACCGCAAAAAAGCCCAATAACAACACCAATCACCACGGGGAGCAGCGTCATCAGCGGTGGTGCCAGTACTCCGGCAATGTCTTCTGTATTCAAATGTTTGCGCAGGATGGCAAAAGCAGCGTCCACAAGCGAACCGGCGGCACCAATAATCGTTTGATACAAACCAAGCGCAAGCAATAAAAAAGAGCCTGATATCCCAGGTATGATCATTGCCACGGCAGAAAGGATGCCTGCAACCATAAGGAAGAAAAAAAACGGCACGGTCATCGTATTTGTCAGCGCAGCATCTTCTACAGGCTTAACGAGCACCATCACAATCATCACTCCAAGTGTTACAACCGCACATGCCAGCGCAGAAAAACGGGGAAATCGCGCAGGGGCAGGGCACAATTTCCGGTAAATTACCGGTAAGCTTCCCACAATAATCCCGATAAAAAAACAGCGTGTTGGGGCAGGATGATTAATAAAAAGGAACGATACAAGCTTTGCGAAAAAGAGAACGCCCACGACAATGCCAAAGCCTAGTGGCAGCAAAAATTTCCACTGTGCAAGAATCTTGCGTATCTGAGGGGTTATTACCGCAAGCAAACGGTCGTAAACATTAAAAACAACAGCAATAGTTCCCCCGGAAACGCCAGGAATCACATTGGCAATTCCCATAATAATACCAATTCCGAAGAGTTTAAGGCTTGCTAACATGCCGCCATTCCTGCCGTAATATTACGCTTCTTTTATGTTGTATTTCTTGCGGAAGCGTTCAATACGTCCGGCGGTATCAACAAGCTTCTGCTTGCCGGTAAAAAACGGATGGCAGGCTGAACAAATCTCAACCTTGATGTCTTTTGCCGTCGAACGTGTTTCAAAGGACTGACCGCACGCGCAGGTGATTGTTGTTGTCTCGTAGTTAGGATGTATGCCCTGTTTCATAAATACCTCGTCTTTCTTTTGCCGGCCCAAGGCAACGCCCTAATCAAGGCCGGCCGTTCCCGTGTTCATCGACTTGAGGAACGCCTCATTATTCTTGCTTTTCTTCATTCTGTCAAGCAGCATCTCGATAATTTCGACATCTTCCATAGAATTGATAAACTTCCGCAGCACCCACATCAGCTTCATCTCAAGATCGGTAAGGAG
>JAITHM010000098.1 GCA_031279965.1 Spirochaetaceae bacterium | reverse complement strand
GATTGCAGCTCGCCGTATTTGTTGCGCTCAAAATGGCCGAGGAGCCGGTATTCGCCGCCGATTGCCAGGCGCTTAGCGAGGTAGCCGCCGTTAAAAAAGCAGGGGATTGCCGCGCGCGCCGTGCCGTCCTCGATGATGATTTTAGGCCGTCTTTCCCCGCGAAAGAGAAAGCTCGCGTGGTCAATGACGCGGACGGTCGTGCAAACCGCGCGCTTTTTCGCGTAGTCAGAGAGGGGGACGGTCTCGGAGCGGTCTTCGTAGTCTTTGGGGTAGCGGGTAAGGAGGGCGGCGACGGAAAGAACGCCGATTTTGGCAAGTTCGGCGGCGCGTTTATCGCTAATGCCGCGCACATTGCTTACCGGCGTTTTTAATTCACGCAGAAACACGCGCCGCCCCCCCGTTAATAAACATCCTCGGAGCAGGGGGGATTCGAACCCCCGGAACCCTTGCGAGCTCAATGGTTTTCGAAACCATCTCCTTCAACCACTCGGACACCGCTCCTTGTGGGAAATAGCTTATCGTATTCCCTGCATTGCGTCAACGTGATTGCAGAATAAAAAACCCCGCGCACTGCGCGGGGTTTTGTTTCAGACATCAAGAGTTTTACTCCTGACCGGAACAGCTTATTTCCAAACGGCGCGGAAGATTACCTTTCCATTTCCGCCATGCTGATAAGCATCCTTTTCGTGGTCGGTTTCGGTAATAAGCTCCGTGTTGCCGCCTTGCCCGTTCTTTGCACCAGTACTATAGCTGCTGCCGCCCGTACCGCCTTTGCCATACTCGTAACTCGTTCCGGTAATCGCAGATGTAAGTCCACTGCCGCCGGAACCGCCGTCAGCAGTGCGATTCTTCGTATGCTCTCCCTTGGAACCTTTGGTTTTTGCGCCGCCACCGCCTGCCGCACCAACGCCGTGCCCCCACCAGGCTACCGACGCACATACGAATATTGGTGCAATCGCTGCTTTACCTATTGCCGCCAATCGCACCGAACTCGATACATATTTAAAAGGTGCCGGGAAAACATGCTCATTCATCAGGCCAAACACAATTACGTAGGCTTCAAGAGCGGCTACAACAGAAGCTGCCGCAGAAGAACCCAACGCCGTTGCTAAATCCCAATAGGAACTATACTGACCCTCTCCGCCGCCATCGGTTGTATCTGTATCCGTATCGTGAAAGGTTACACCATCCGCATAAAGAGTTAATTCACCTATATGCGATGATACTTTTCTTTCCTGATCGTTGCCGTCATAACCGCCGCCGCCACCCTTCGCTACTATACTTGCAAACTTGGAACGATCGCCGTCTTCTCCCTTTAAAAATCCGGAGCTATCGCTAACAGAGCTTTGGATACCGCCCTTTCCTACATACACATTGTAATCATATTCCATTAGAGGAAAGGCCTTGTTCTCGACCATCGCTCCCGCGCCGCCGCCGCCGCCGCCGCCTTTATGGGCGCTGTATTCATAGCTCGGTGCTCCACCGCGGCCGCCGCCACCATGCACCAGAACCCAGCCTGTAGGAGGCAACGATGCCGGCGTTCCGCCAAGGAACAAAAGGTTAGATTCCATTGATGCTTTCTGATCGGTGCTCCATACGTGCAGTTCGTCACGTGCTTTAACACCGCCTTCGTCAAGGAACGTAATTGTTCCGCCCTTTGCCATAGGCGTTTTTCCCCATTCCTTGCCCGGCGTAAGCACAACATGTGTAATAGTATATTTCTTTTTCGTAGTGCCATCAACTGCGGTAACGATAATTTCTATCGGCGGTTCAAGGGGCACTTCATCCCAATATCCCCAGCCTGCTTTTGGCTCCTCGGCAAACGCCACGGTGCCATTTACAACCTCAAAGAAAGCATCAGGATCCTCTGGAGTTGCGCTAATCGTGATCGTCTTGTTTTTGAACTCAGGCGCATACAATTTATATTCGGTAACCCCGGGAATTATCCTAGGATACACCCGTGCGCCGTAATCTATTTTTGTATCAACGCTCGTTGTTATTGATTTAAGGAGTGCGTTATCACCCGAATTACGCGCCCGCCATACTTTTAACGTATAGGTTTTGCTCGTTGTGTTATCCTGCGCCGTTACTACAATGTTCAGTTTATTTTCCAGTGCGGGGACGCTGTTGTCTGCCTGTAAATCCCATGCAAACGAAGCTCCCGATGCTACTGCCTGTCCATTAATCGTGATACTTGATGTTGCGCTCTTTGCTGTCGGCGTTACACTGATTTGTCTTACCCGGTTGTCAAGCGGCATCGCCTGGGTATTAAGCGAATAGAGAACTGTTGCCGGGTTAAAACCAGTCATAATCAAATCGCCGCCATTTACCGTTATGGTTTTTAAATCGGCATTTGATCCCGTTTTGCGTGTTATCTTGAGCTTGTGAGTTGTTGTGGTCGTTCCGTCCTGCGCCGTTACTACAATTACTGCATCACTGGCATTCTCAGCCCCATATCCAGTAAACGAGTAGATCTGCGCTTCCTTGGCAGGCATTGACCGTGTATTAAGCGTCATTGTCGCGCTTGGATCTTCAGGCTCGGCGGTTATGGTAATAGATCCCGCCTCGTTAGGTACATCAACCTCATAGGTTCCGCCGTCAGGATTTAACGAAACAGAAACCGCCGGCGAGGTAAGCGCCAAAGTCTTTAAACGCGCGTTTGTTTCTGGAGCCCTGTAAATCTTAATTTGGTAGAGCTTCATAACGCCATTTGGGTTGCCTACAGAAACTGTTATAATGTTAGGAGTTGTTCCTGTATTGGGAAGATTTACCAAGGTATCTGCACCACTGTTAACTATATCGGTATCAACAAGTATTGCAAGATTTTCCACGTCTTTCGCAGCAACCGTAGGAACAACGGTTATTGAGGATTCCACAATCGGGCTTGTTATATCATATACGAATGTATTTTTATTAAATGAAAATCCTGAAACACTGGGATTTTTAAGTACGATATTTTCAAGAATTGGTGTAGCGGCGGACGAATCTTGAGTTTCCCCATTGTTTTCTTCGCGGTAAAGCTTAAGCGTATACATTTGCTCATTACCATTCTGCGCTTTAACTTTAATTTCAACTTTATTTTCCGTGTCCCCCGTATTCGGCAGCGGGAAATTTTGTGTAACACCCGACACAACAAGTCCGTTGTTAAAATACAACTTCGAGTTAAGATCCGCAACTTTGGGCGTTATTCTGACGACTGTCTGCACCGAGCGTAATTTAGAACTTTTTAAATCATACTCATACTTCGATGCCAAAAAGCCATAATCGCTTATTTCATGGATATCAAGACTTGCCAGCGCACTGTTGGAGTTCTGCTTACGGGTTATCGCTATAGTGTCATGGCTCGTAGTCCCATCTTCCGCCCGGACAACAACTTTAAAATTGTTGACGTTTTCAGGCCCAGTTCCCACTTTGGTAAGCATAACCGGCTCCGGTATGTTCGACACAATCACTCCGCCGTTAAGCGTAAGCCCTGCCCTTGCGTGCTTGGCGATTGCAACTATATCTACACCGGCAATGTCGTTTTCCACAGTATATTCAAATGTCTGGCCAGAAGCCGGCGCCTCTTCCTTTTTTAGGAAGGATTTTGCAGTGTTTTTTGTCTCAAGAAGTGTAAGTCCAGCTTCGCTGCTCGCAACAGGCGGCCTGGTATTAAGAATATAGGTATATGTCAGCTTCTCGCTGTCACTCCGTTTGGCATAGACCTCTACCTGTAAGCTGTCGCCATCTGTTATCGCCGGAACACCAAATACGCCCTGCCCCTCATCTTCCGTGATCAAGGTTGTTTCTATGCCGTTGCCTATCTTATAGCTTATCGCGGCTCCTTTCGCATAACTTAGATAAATCTTAAACGCCGTATTGGCCGGGACCTGAAATTCGTCTATCGCTGGTGTCGGCGCTCCGATACTGTGCACCGGCGACCCTTCTCCGCCTTCAACAGCCGTTTCTATTTTAAGGCTCTTAAGAAACGCATTTGAATCGTCTTGAATATTGCTGGCAAGGGCTAACGTGACATTTGATGCCGGCATTTGGAAGTTCCACGCTCGTAATGATGGTACGCCAAGCTTGTCCAAAAGCGCAGCATCATCAACCACACTGCCGCCCATCGTTGTTATAGAGTCGGTAATTGCCGGATCGTCAATGCGTACAACCGGCCGTTGATTTCCTACCGTCCATATAGTAACTGTTTGCTGCTCATTTGCGCTGGTTTTATCTGCAAAAACTTTGTTTACAGCCCCGGGCGCTACCGAAATTAAGTATTGGCCAGAGGTCAAAATATCGTCCAAAAGACCAGACTGACTACAGCCAAATGCTGTTAATGCAAAAAAAGTGAGCATAACACTACTCACCCGTGCCCAAATTTTCATAAATTTCCTCCTCGTGGAATTGTCTAAAATATTTTATATAGTATACCATATTTAGAATAAAAATGCCAATCCTGCGTAATTATTGCTTTATGGTTTAATTTTTATGCGAGGTATGCCGCTGCCAGGCCGCCGCGGCTTCTCATCTGCGGCAAAAAACGATATACTGTCAAACATGGCACAGCGTAACAGTACTTTAGCGCATCTTAAGGCGGGTTACCTTTTTCCTGAGATCGCACGGCGCAGGCGTGAATTTGCCGCGGTTCATCCCGGAGCGAAAATAATCAGTTTGGGTGTAGGTAACACCACCGAACCGCTGCTTCCCCATATTTGCGCCGCGCTTACCGAGGGAGCCAGACGGCTTGGTGCCGTGGAAACATATTCAGGCTATATGGATGAAGGGCTTCCTGAATTGCGCGGAAAAATTAACGAAATTTTCTATCAAGAGCATTTTGGAATTGACGAAATTTTTATTTCTGACGGTTCAAAATGTGATATTGGACGGCTGCAATGGCTCTTTGGGCCCGGCGCGCGGCCTGTCGTGCAGGATCCTTCGTATCCAGTCTATGTTGATGGTTCGGTCATTGCCGGTGCTGCCGGAGAGGGGATTGAAACGGGCTATCAAGGGATCACATACTTGCCGTGCACCAAAGAAAATGGGTATTTCCCCGATCTTTCAAAGATAAAAGACGAAAGCCTTATCTATTTTTGCTCCCCCAACAATCCAACCGGCGCGGTTTCCACTCAGAGAGAACTTGCCCGGCTTGTCGAAAAGGCGCGTTCAACAAAATCAATCATCATTTTTGATGCGGCATACTCAACGTATATCCGCGATCCTAGCCTGCCCACAACAATTTACGCGATAGACGGTGCCGAAGAATGTGCCATCGAAGTAAACTCGTTTTCAAAATCGGCGGGCTTTACCGGTGTCCGCCTGGGCTGGAGTGTCGTACCGCACGCACTCCGGTTTAGCGGCGGCGAAAGCGTACATGCCGATTGGGCGCGTTTGCAGGCGACAATCTTTAATGGCGCATCGAATATCGCTCAATTTGGCGCGCTTGCCGCACTTGATGCCGAAGGCCGCGCTGAGATTACTGCACTTACAGATTTTTATCTGGAAAATGCCCGCCTTATTCGCACCGCACTGAAAGCACTCGGCATAGAATGTACCGGCGGGGATAATTCACCGTATGTCTGGGCATATTTTCCCGGTGAGCAAAGCTGGGCGGCATTTGCGCGCATCCTTGAAACATGCCATGTGATAACAACGCCGGGTTCAGGTTTTGGTCCGGCAGGTGAAGGCTTTGTGCGTTTTTCCGCATTTGGGCACCGTGCTGATATTGAGGAAGCTTGCGGCAGGTTAGCAAAGCTTTAATCGGGAACCGGTGATGATGTGGGAATCGGTACATGAACGTCTTGAATGTCTTTCAGAATTGGATAAAGAGCGCCTGCATGCGGCATTACAAATGGCGGCTGACGATTTTTTCGCCGAAGGGGCCGGCGGTATTGTACTGCGTCTTGGTATGAATGTGGATTGTGCAATCGCCGTGATGCTCTACTCTGCGCCGGTATACCGCGATACTGTTTTTAACACATCACTTGATACATCCGTGCTGGATGCCGCTCGAAAATTTGGCGGACAGGTTGAATCGCTGCTTACCGGACTTCATATCGTTTCCGGCGTGCATCCTCACCGTAAAACTACATCAGAAGCGGAAAGTATACGCAAAATGCTTTTTGCACTTGCCACTGATGTGCGCATTCTTTTTATCAAACTTGCTGAACGGCTGCAAAGTCTTCGCTCCGCCCGCACGATGGATAGTGCACGGCAAAAAAAGATTGCTGAAGAATGTCTTGATATTTATGCGCCGCTTGCTGACCGTTTCGGCGTTGCGTGGATTCAGGATGAAATTGAAGATCTTGCCCTTAAGTACCTGAATCGTGATGTTTTTGCGCAAATCAAAGACCTGGTAGCCCTCAAAAAAAATGAGCGCCATCGCTTTCTGTCCGATTTTGAGGAATGTATTCGCAGTGAAGCCGCTGATGCAGGGCTTCGTGCTGAGGTTTCAAGCCGCGCAAAACATTTTTATTCGATTTTTCAGAAAATGCGAAAGCTTGGCAAAAGTCCTCATCAACTCTACGATCTTTTTGGCACCCGTATTCTTTGCGAAGATACCAACGCCTGTTACGCGCTGTTAAGCCTTGTCCACAAACGCTGGCAGCCTGTGGACCATCGTTTTAAGGACTACATTGCAAACCCCAAACCGAATGGCTATCAGAGCCTGCACACGACGCTTAAAATAGATGAAACATTTATTGAAGTACAAATTCGCACCTATGAGATGCACGACATTTCCGAGCACGGCATCGCAAGTCATTGGCTCTACAAAAAAGGCATGACTAACGAGTTGGTAAGCGAAAAATATCTTCCTGTCGTGAATATGCTTAAAGAATGTCTTCGGGATGGTTCGGATGCGTATCTTACCGAGATTAAAAAAGAGATGCTGCGCGATTCGATTGTAGTATTCACCCCGCAGGGAATGGTTGTAGAACTGCCGGCGAGTGCAACAGCGCTGGATTTTGCCTACACCATTCACGAAGCGGTGGGGGAGCATTGTTCTCTTGCCCGCGCCAACGGCAAGATCATTCCCCTCGACCGCCCTCTTGAAAGCACGCATATCATCGAGATTGTTACATCACAGGCAGTGCACCCCCACAAAAATTGGCTTGAACGTGTCGTTACAACCAAGGCGCTTAATCGTATACGGCATTGGCTTACCCAGCACGGTGAATGGCAGACAATGCCGGTGCGGACTAAAGGGCAGACCGGCGGAGATGGCGCTGCTTTCCGTCATGATCAGTCTTGCCCGCATACAACCGGCGAAAGTGCCGCCGGCAAGCAAGAACGGCAGGATGGCGTTTCCGGCGCGGCAGGCCGCCCATCAAGCGCTGTAATGATTCCGGTACGAGTTACCGGCGAAAAAAATTTTCTTGTGCGGTTTGCCCGCTGCTGCAACCCTGCCCCCGGCGATCCTATTACCGGCTTTATATCGCGGGGCCGCGGCATCATCATTCATCGTTCCTGCTGTTCCAATCTTGAGTTTATAAATGAATTCGCGGAACGTAAAATCAGCGCCGAATGGGACTGGAACACATGACCGGCGAATACTCCCGCGCCCCTTTCCCGGCAAGCCGTGTTGGAGACATTAGGAACAGGCCGCTTATCGAATTGCGGAATGTGACGTTCAGCGCGCAGCAGGCTGATGTCGTTACGAATTTTTCAGCAGCATTTGCCCAGGGAAAAGCTACAGCAATAACAGGAGCATCGGGAGCGGGAAAAAGCACGGTGCTAAAACTTGCCGCGGGACTTTTGGTTCCTGCTGCCGGCACCGTGTTGTATAATGGTGCCGATATCTCAAAAATGAGCCGCGCAGCCAACCTGTCTTTCCGGCGCGAAAGTGCATTTGTGTTTCAGGATTCAGCATTGTGGGCAAACCAAACAATCCGGCAAATTTTGGAATTGCCGCTGTCGCTGCACTATCCAAACTATTCTCAGGCGGCCCGCGCAGACATGATCAAAGATGCGATTGATGCAGTGCGCTATACGAGAGAGCTTGACATCCGTCCCGATTGCCTTTCTATGGGCGAACAAAAACTTATCGCTTTTGCCCGCGCAATACTCTGTAAACCGCAGCTTCTTTTTCTTGATGAATGGACAGAATCACTTGATAACGATTCCGCACAACGGCTGATCAACCTTGCACATCAGTATAAAATTGAAGGAAAAACGCTTATTTTTGTTAGTCATAGCAGTGACATTGTTCATGCGCTTGCTGATACAACACTCGAAGTGCAAGCGAATTCTTGTCCTGTTTAGGCACGGTTATCCCCGTTGTGCGAACCTGCAAATTTTGAATTTTTGACACACGGCATATACAAGTTATATATAACTTGAATTTTCACAAAAAAAAGCGGAATATAGGGCAAGAATACGAAGGAGCAGTGTAGTATGGAGAGTGGGAAAAACGACAAAGGTGATGGGCCGATGTTAAATTTTGGCGGCCCTAATGGCCCCAAACTGCCCGATCCCCCAAAGTGGAATGGCTGGAAATTTTCATTAACCTATGGAGTTATTTTGTTGATTGGCATGGCGATTGTAAATTATGCCTTGGCTAATAAAGTAAATAATTTGATAGATTATTCTGAATTTAAGCATAAAATCGAAGCAGGCGAGATTAAAAAAGTTGAGTTAACCGATAGTTATTTTACCGGATATGTCGAAAAGCAGACGGCTCCAGGGCCTGAAACTCGAGCTCCGCGTATTTTAGGATGGCTTCACCATCAAGGAGAGACTGCGGCTGCTATCTACCGGACGGTGCCGATTAACGATCCTGATCTCATCAAACTGATGGATGAAAAACAAGTTGATTATTATGCCGTCTCCCGTGAAGGCAGTGCACTGCTCAATTTTATTCTTAGCTGGGTGCTGCCCATTGCGTTCTTTATCATCATTTGGCGGTTTCTTATCAAACGAATGGGTAATTTTGGCGGTAATGTGCTGTCGATAGGGCAGAACAAAGCTGTTATTGTTGCTGAAGGTGATATTAAGACCCGTTTTGCCGATGTTGCCGGTGTGGACGAGGCAAAAGACGAGCTTATTGAAGTTGTAAACTTCCTGAAAACACCGCAAAAATATACGGAAATTGGCGGAAAGATTCCCCGCGGGGTGCTTCTTGTTGGGCCGCCAGGAACAGGAAAAACATTGCTTGCACGTGCGGTTGCGGGCGAGGCCGGCGTTGCTTTTTTCCGAATCAGCGGGGCGGATTTTGTGGAAATGTTTGTCGGAGTGGGTGCAGCGCGGGTACGCGACCTTTTTAAACAGGCACGCGGCAAGGTTCGCTGCATCATCTTTATTGACGAGCTTGACGCCATTGGTAAAAGCCGCATCAACAATATTGGGGGCGGCAATGATGAACGCGAACAAACGCTCAATCAGCTTCTTGTGGAAATGGATGGGTTCGACGCGAGCAGCGGCGTTATCGTTCTTGCGGCGACAAACCGGCCCGACGTACTTGATCCGGCGTTGCTGCGGCCAGGACGGTTTGACCGGCAGGTACTCGTTGATAAACCTGATTTGCAAGGCCGCGAAGCAATACTGAAAATACATTCAAAAAATGTAAAACTTAGTCCAGAAGTTGATATTTCGATGATTGCACGAACGACATCGGGCTTTTCTGGTGCGGATCTTGCGAACATTGTAAACGAAGCGGCATTACTTGCCGTTCGTGCGGGACGAAAAACGGTTGCGCAAATTGATTTTAGCGAAGCGCTTGAAAAAATTGTTGCGGGGCTTCAGAAAAAAACACGGGTTCTTAAGCCGGAAGCACGCAGATTGACTGCGTATCACGAAGCTGGGCACGCACTGGTTGCCGCTTTTACTCCAAATGCAGATCCTGTGCAAAAAATTTCAATCATTCCGCGCGGCTTTGCGCTGGGGTACACGCTGCAAATGCCTGTCGAAGACCATTATAAGTTCACGCAGTCTGAATTGCTGGGAAAAATTGCCATTTTAATGGGCGGCCGCGCTGCAGAAACGCTGATTTCCGGCGAATTTTCGACAGGCGCATCGAATGATTTGACCAAAGCAACGGATATTGCCCGCAAAATGATTACCGAATACGGCATGAGCGATCGTTTTCGCAATGTCGCATTGACATCGCGGGGGATGGGGTTGTCTGGCGAGAGCGCACGGCAGGATCCGCTGTTTCACCGGGAATATTCAGAAACAACACAACAATATATTGATGAAGAAATTGTTGCCGTCATAGAACGCCAATATAGGGCAGTAACAGAGATGCTTACCGGCAAAAAGGCGCTGCTGGATACGGTAGCCGCCGTACTTCTTGACAAAGAAACAATTGACGAAAAAGAATTTAAGGCGCTGTTGGATACGGCGGAGGTTTCTGTGTGACTGCCGAAGTATTTACTTTTTGCGATTTTGCTCAAGAAAACGCCGGTAAATTAACCATAGTTGGCACATTTGACACGATTATTACACAGAATTTTCCCTGCGTTCATCCTCAACTTGCAATGGTAGTACGTCTGCGCTTTAATATTGGCGAGTTCAAGTCGCATAGCTTCCGTATTGAAACCAGAAATATGGATGGTGAACGCTGTATCGATCCAATATCGGGGAGGATTGAGGTTCGCGGCGTGGGGAATGCAACGGCCGTCTCGCATTTGGTATTCAATATCAACAATTTGCGGTTTCCCAATGCGGGAGTTACCAATTTTACCATTTACATAGACGACCGCGAGCTTGCCACAATCCCTCTTTACATCCGCAAAGGGTAAGTGTTAGAGCATTTTCAGTATCAACACAAGCGGTAAATGATCGCTCAATCCTGCGCCGGTGCGGGGATTATACCGGTCGGGCTCTCCTTTCGAATTGACAAATGGCTCACAATCTGCCACATAGCAGTTTTCGAACTCGATTCCTGTCTTGTCAAAACAGGCAGCGTTCATAAGGATATGATCGATGGTCTCCCAGTCTCCGTTATAGAAATACGAACCGTTTGCCAATTCATTGCCCCAGGGTGAATAAAAAACACCTTCATTTATCGCAAAAAAGGCTGATTCAGGCGGTTTATCTCCGCTGATTATCAGAAAATCTTGATTTTCTGGAGGAGTTTGCAGGTCAACTGAAGTTTCATCGGTGCTGGGAAGTAAAAATCCAGTTTTTCGTGCCGCTTCGGGGTCGTCAGGAAGAAGTGCACAAACTTGTTCGGAACCTCTCCGGTAAAATTCGTCATAATTTTCGTTAAGATCCCCCAAAACTACGATGGGAATAGACGGGTTTGACAGAGAAAGTTCTTTTTGCCGTCGAACTATGATCTTTGCTGCTTCCTGGCGAAGCTTTTCGGTGCTTTCTTCGCCGCCGAGCTTTGACTTCCAATGACAGGCAAATATTACCACTTGTCCACCGGAAACATCGAGCCAGACTTCGGCAACAGGACGCGGAAGCACTTCTCCAGCCACATTAACCGAATGAACAAGCGTTTTTGCCAGCGGATATTTGCTGATCATGCCGATTCCCAATGAATATCCAGAATTTCCTGCAAAAAATGAATACCGGTATTTTTGATTTTCAAGATATTCTGAATTGAGATCTTCAAGAATATTGTGGTTTTCAACTTCGATAAATACGATAAAATCTGGTGATTTTTCACTGAGGACGGCAATGCCCTGCCCAACACGATTCAGTCGCGCCCGGTATTTTTCTTCTGACCAGCCGGAACCATCACGGTATTCTTCGTATTCCAAGCCATCATCTTTCCCATCAAAAAGGGCTTGTACATTCCATGAAGCAAGCGTAATTGTACCGCCGCCCGCACCTTTGCTGCCACCGGTATATACATCACAACCACCAAGACACCCCATCAGCACGGGGAGCGTCATCAGCATAAACCCACCATAGAGGCGCATTAAGTTCTCTGCTCGTTTAAAAAACTGCATCGTTTTATAATTCATAGCATTTCTCCTATACCGGATAAAATGCTCTTTTGCCGTTTTTGCTTGATCTCTCTGTTTTTTTTGTGACAAGTGTCACCAACTCTGATTTTGCCGGCGGCTAAAAATGATATTTACCCGCTCAAATCAATATAACGGCCAAGATTAGGGTCGCGCACTTTTTCTTTGTGTTCTTCATTCTCGCCAGGCTCTTTTTTTTTGCCGCTGTTTTCTCCTGTTCCGCCGGAGCCGCCACTATTTAACTTATTAAGTCCTTTGCCGCCGGTGTCTGCCTCGTGAACCGATTTTGCTTTTTCCGTATCGGTCTGCCGCTGAACGGCCATTTCCATCGTTTTATGAAGTTGAGCCCCTTCTTTTTGTGCATGAAGATCTTTGGCATATTTATCAATTTGAGAAAAAAGCATTTGAAGATCGAGGGGCGTCATGGACATACGATTTATTTCTTCAATCCCTTTTTATCTTTATCCTTGGGGTCAGCATAGGCTATTGCCCGGACAAAGTTGTTTTCCAGTACAAACACCGACGATTTGTACTCACTGCGTATTGTCTCGCGCTGATCCCGTATCACAATGACCACTCCCGGATAAACCTTTCCTGTTGCGGTAACTCGTCCCTGGGTCTGCATTGCTTCGAGTACTTCTTTAAGCTTCGTCAATTCTTCCGAGGCAGCTTTTATCAGTTTTGATGTCTCGTTACGCTTTACCACAAGCTCATTAAGGAATGTTTCTTTATCTTCTGGCAGGGAACCCCGTTGTTTCTTGATGTTGGTAAGTGTTTGAAAGTTAAGCTGAATATCGTCAAATTCCTTTTGAAGCTGCTCTTCCCGGGCGGTTAGTTCTTCAATCTTGATTGCGGTTTTTGGGTCATAGCCAACTTCGCAAAGCGTCGGCGTATTACCCGATGAACTTCCAAGCTGTTTTGCGCTGATTTCTTCTCCGGCACGAAGCCGTCCGCCAAGCACTGCCGCACGCTTTCCCTGGCAAACAATCTTTTTTGATACGCACATAGTCGAATTGACAATGCCGTCGGTAACAATTACAGAATCACCAGAATCAACGATGGCGTTTTCAATAAATTTTGCCCAAATATTGCCCTCGGAACGCACGGCAGTGCCTTCTTTCCCGATAATACCGCCATTGACAATAAGATCACCGCCAGCATCAATCGCCGCCTTGTTGATTATGCCATGCACTTCAATATTGCCTGCCGCCCGCACAGAGAAGCCTTCTTCCACATTACCATTAATAACAATATTTCCAAGAAATGTAATATTGCCTGTTTTAGGACCAACTGAACCATCAACAACATAAATCATCTCGACATTTATTTTACCGTTGGCGAATACTACCTGTCCGTTAATATCAGCAAGTACCGTGTGTTGATCTTCATCAAAATGAACATTTTTACCTAATTGTATGGCGACATCTCTACCAGAACGCGATGGCAGAATTTTTCCGGTTACGGTACTCCCGTCAACACCTTCTTCCGCGTCAATGAGTTTGGCAAGCTTTTGATTTTTGGTAACATTCTGAATAAGGTTTAACTCTTTAAGATTAACCTGACCTGTCCGTTGATTTTCGACAATACGCACCTTTGACTGGTCGGTTTCAAAATAATATTCCAGATAGGCATCTATTCCATCAATGGCTTTTTTACCTTGTGCAACGCAAACCCGTTGACGGTAAACCGGCCTGTCGGCAAAATCCTGTAAAAATGTATCGTTGATGCCATAAACAACAGAATATTGTTTAAGAACTTCAACATATTGTTCGTATGTAATATCGCAGCCTTCTGGCAACGGCGGATTCACCAGCATGTAAACACGCATTTCGGAATCGGTAATTTCCACGGTGACTGTAGTATCATTCATTATCGAATTTTTGTAATCAGCTATGCGGGTATACTGGGCAGCCGCCGCTTTAACCGCCGCTTTAACGGCATTCATGTCATAATCTTTAATGCCATACGCGGCCAGGGCGCGGGTTGCATCGGATACGGAAGCACGATTGCCTGCGCCGACAGGGAGAGTAACCTTAATATAAACGCCGGTAGCCCGCCGTTGAACAAAAACGTCTCCGTTTTTATCTTCAAGCAGTTCAAGGTTATCGATTTCTTCCAGTTCATCAATCTCGTCAAACGCTTCAAGAGCCGCTTTCTTTATATCAGGCCGTTCAAATGCTCGAATTTTGCAAATGTTTTCACCTATGCCAAGAAAACTTGTTTTTTGAAGGACAACTTCGTATTCAAGATGACGGAGAGGAACACCCAATAATGTCGCTGCTTCGGCTACTGCTGCCTCAAGATTTGGCCCTTCCGCATCAATAACCTGAATTGCACGGTCTTCATCAAGTTTTCCTTTAATTGCCTGTTGAAAAGCCGCGAAATCTAACAAAACTACCTCACGGTGCCATAATAGCGCCCTTTTCCCATAGTGTCATCCCAGTTTATCCCATATCGGGCATACGTTCAGCAGGAGAGACAATTTCGGTTACACGGACGCCGAAGTTTTCGTCAATAACGACAACTTCGCCTTTGGCAATAAGTTTATGATTTACCAGAATATCGACAGGTTCACCGGCAAGTTTATCAAGCTCGATAATCGTACCTTCACCCATCAGCAGGATTTCTTTGATAAGTTTGCGGGTGCGTCCCAGCTCGACGGTCATCTCCATAAAGACATCCATCAACAAGCCAATGTTTCCCTGCTCGCGGGGAAGATTGGCATTGTTCAAGCTGGGAAACTGAACAGACTGCATATTGGGCTGCGAACCAAACCCGCTGCCGGCCACATTGCCCGGGCCGCCGACCATTCCGCCCATAGAACTGAGCGGCGGCACCCCCATACCGGCGTTCACCATGTTTGGGGCGGGCGCCGCCGGACTCAACGCCGCGGCAATACCCGATGCAACTTGCGGACCAAAAACCTCCCAAATTGTATGTGTTGTACCGCCCAAATTAACCGCATAGGCTGCTACGGTAAAGTTTGGCGAAAGGGCAACCGTGGCTTTGGGAACATTCGCCGCTTCGGGCGAGCCGGAAGCAATATTTTTATTCCCTGTTTTGGTACTTAGTGCGGTAATTTCTGTGCCTGATATTTGCGAAACAGCCTCGCCAAGTGTCGACATAGCGACATCATCCAGCGTGATGTTTTCTTCTTTATTCATCAAGCTTGCAATACCTTTTGCCAATTCCTCGGGAATAAGAAAGCTGTGTTCACCGGGAAAGCCCGACGTAAAATCAATCTTAATGGCGGTTACCGTTTCGGGAAGTTCATTCAACAACGTGTCACGGTCGGATGATTTAACCGCCGGCGGTGAAAAAGTAACGCTGCCCCCCGTCAGCATTGATAGATTCGATGAAAGTGTATCTACCGTACCTGCAAGAAAGCCTTCAATAACCTTTGCTTCGTTGCCACCACCAGCGCCGCCTGCTGCCGGTGGTGGTGCGCCGCCGCCGGCAGGCGCCCCCGACAACAAAGCGTCAATTTCAGCCTGAGAAAGAGCGCCGTCGCTCATAATAGTTCCTCCCCATCAGTAACGAATTCTTCAAGATCTTCCTGTTCAATGTCTGCCATTTTTCGTATAATCTGCACAGCCATTTTTTTGCCAACAACACCCGGCCGGCACTGAAACTTTGTTTTATTCCCGATAGTTACCGAGAATGGATCGCCGACACGCACATTATAAAGCTGTACAACATCGCCGGCACGCAGTGAAAGCACATCACGAACCGGCACCTGAATTTTTCCAATTTCCGCCGTTACATTTACATCGACGGTGTAGAGTTTGTCCTTGAGCACGTTAACATTTTCTGTGTTTGCCGCCTGTCGTGCTGATGAATACCAGAATTGTGCGGAAAGCTTGCCGATGATAGGCTCAATGGTAAGGTAGGGGATACAAAAATTCATCATCCCTTCAACTTCACCAACTTTTGTTTCCAGAGTAACCAACACAACCATTTCTGTGGGCGGCACAATTTGGGCAAACTGCGGATTGGTATCGATCTGTCCAAGCCGTGGCCGCAGATCAATCACCTGAGACCAGGCCTCGCGCATATTTCCCAGAATACGCACAATGATTCCTTCCATAACGGATTGTTCAATGTCGGTTAATTCGTGCTGAGTTTTTGTCCCTTCGCCGGTGCCGCCAAAAAGACGGTCGATAATCGAAAACGTGATTGCCGGGTCGATTTCCAAAATTGAGTTACCCTTGAGCGGATCCATATTGATGATGGCAAGCGTTGTAGGCGTGGGAATTGACCGGATAAACTCTTCATAGGTAAGCTGATCGACAGATGCCACGTGAACATGCACCATGCTGCGCAGATTTGCCGAAAGCGCCGTTGTTGTAAGACGCGCAAATGTTTCGTGCATGATCTGCACCGTACGGATCTGCTCTTTCGAGAACTTGTCAGGCCGTTTAAAGTCGTATATCTTGATTTTGCGCGTGTCGGCGGCCGGTTTATAGTCTTCGGTCTCCGTTTCACCCGCATTAATGGCCGTTAATAACTGGTCAATTTCGTCCTGCGAAAGAACTTCTGTCATATTCTTATATTAGGCTTGAATCAACTGATAGTCAACCGCACCGCAAAGCAGTCAGTATTCTTTATTTATTTTTAGAGAGAAAACGCTGGATACAGCACGATTACAGGAAAAGCCGGGAACCATACTTGATCAACGGCGGCAACCTTTCAGCTTATAGCGCAATATTAAAATCCTTGGGCGTTAATACAAGCAGGGCTGAGGAAATTTCTGGAACAGCCGGAGTGCCCAAAGAAACAGTTTACCGCCGCCCTAAATCCTGACTACATGCTTGCCGTTATTTTCGGACGGTACATGCAAACGGCCCTGCCCGATCTGGAAGGCTGCTTGCACAAAAAACACGCTTCTGCTATGCTCTGAGCATGAATTGTATGGGTGCCCGCAGCCTTGCGGAGCGAAACAACACAAAACTGTGTCAAAATGACACAGCCCCTTCTCTGCGGGGAACCGCCGTAGGGGAAGGTATGGACATGTCTGTCCCCCCTGGGGTGTTGG
>JAITHM010000129.1 GCA_031279965.1 Spirochaetaceae bacterium | reverse complement strand
ACGGTTGGCACCCGTCAGGAAGCGCGATACTGCCTGTTATAAACTCTGCTGAAAAGGTTAGTTCGTCGCAAATTATAAGGGCGCAGGTATACGATCAGCTGTATGCGGACGGCGTTTTTCAAAAGTTTTTTGAGCAAATGTCCGCTGGTAATCTTCGTGTAATTGGAGACATTAAAGCTGAAAAGCGGGAATATACATTTACGATAAAAGACACAGAAGGAAATACGTTGCATACAAGTAAGGATATATACAACCCGAACACGGAAAATCTACGTGTGGAAGACAGTTTTTTATACGAATAAAAAACTGTCTTCCACACGTCTGGCGCTGGTGGGAAACGCTAGGGGTACATAAAACAAGATGTCATAACAAATCCGTCGTCAAATTTTTTTGTACCGTAGATGCCTTGCCCGTGCATGTATTGAACCGAGACTGTTATTTCTATAGAAAGCTTGGGGTATTTTTCTGTGCCTAAAATTTCACACTCGTATCTGATGTGCTCTAGCAGTCCTTTTGTTTCGGAGCTCGACAACTCTATTTTTTCGAAAAGTGTTGAACGCGGCACACCTGTAAGCATAGATACCCTGTCCACGAAATTTTCTAGAATGTGCTGCAACGTTTCGATGCTCGCAGCTATACGAGACACTTCGACAACAACTCTAAGGACGTTGTTTTCAAAAAGAAAACCGCGACTCGCTGTGTCTATGTCTCCTGGAGGGGTTTGTGAGTACGACTCCATTTTTCCAATGGGTGCGACTTTCACCAAACCAGGGAACAGCTTTTCAACTTCCGCAAGAGAAGCGCCAAATTTGAGAGATTCATATCCCTGTCCCCAAACAGCCGTACACAGCACTAGCATTGCCGCAACTAAAACACTCTTCATACTTACTCCTTGTAATTTCGTGGTACTTACCTGGCGCCAGACGTTCCGAAGGTTATTCGATAGTTTTATACGTGGCTATGAAATACCCAGCGAAAAAATCATATTGAAAATATGTTGACTCGCCTTTGGTGTCAGTGTATGTTGTAATGGTCACGTCGGCCTCTATCTTATTTTTTATACTTTTAACTGCACAGACACGTTCAGCACTAACGGTATCATAGCGAACGGTAGGTTTTATAGACTTAAATGCGAGCTCGCCTTCACCCACTAATCGTTCTAAAGTAGCTACTGCTTCTAAAACCGTGCGTAAGAATGTGACTTCGTCTTTTTCAACCTCCCATAGTGTTGACACTAGCCACAGTTTATCGTGTTTAAAGAGTACATGCAGCTGCCTAAACTGGTTGCTTGCATCCACTATCTCACTGTATAGTTCGCCACCGCCACATTCTTGTTTCACCGCCTCTAGCACAGCGGGATCAGTTTCCTGCTGCAGTCCTGGGTAAGCTTTTTTAATATCTGCTAGAGAGGTTCCCAACGCAGGGAGCGGGTATCCCTGTCCCCAAACAGCCGTACACAGCACTAGCATTGCCGCAACTAAAACACTCTTCATACTTACTCCTTTGCACTATCCTATACGACGGAAATCTTCTCTTGGTTACGCTTAACAGGCAGGTAATTCAGCCTATATGCGTATATCCCACATCGTAAAATTACTCGTAAACCTATTGACATTATCCGATTCCGTTGTACGGTGTCCAGTATGGCGTATATATCCTTAAACGGCCCGACCGGTATTGAACCTTACGGCGAATCGTCCGTAAACCCTGTCCTCCTGATTACCGCAGTGGAGACCGCGACAAACGCAGTGATGAACCTCTTTACCAATATGACCTGTCTTTACAACCGCTACTGGTATCCAGGGTTTTGAATTATTGTCAGCTGTTGGCTTCGGGATTGAGGGTGATTTCGCCGATGGGAACGACCGTTATGTCTTGTACGATTTCGCGCACAGAGAGGACGATAAGCTCAGGCAGTTCCCATTCAGCAGACTGCTTAATAAGGTAGCGCGCCTGTTCTGACGCGATAATTACCGGCGGCGCCCATCCCTGGTCTTTCATTACGCTGACTGAATGTGCCAGCGCTTTAAGCCATTGGGCGTGCAACGCCGGCTCCAGGCCGGATATGGGGCCGGAGCTTGTTTGAACAGCACTATCAATGATTTTTTGTTCAAGGTTTCGTTCAACGGTAAGGCAGTGCAGTTTATGATCTTCATCAGCATATTGCAAACAGAGCTGCCGGGCCAGCGCCTGCCGGGCTTTTTCAATAAGAAATGCCGCCGGATAATAATCAAAACTTTTTTTCGCAATGGCTGCATAGTCCGAGCATGCCTCGAGTATCGGCACCATATTCCGAATGGAAACTTGTTCATGAAGCAAACCCTGCAAGACTTTCTGAATTTCGCCAAGACTAAGCGCCTTAAACGCCTCTTCAACCACTGCCGGATAATCTTTCCTGAGTGTTTCAAGTATCTGTTGAGTCTCTTGCCGTCTTAGGATTTCGCCTGCATGTTGCCGTATAATTTCGGTAAGATGCGTTGTAATGACAGACGGCGGGTCAACAACTGTGTAGCCTGAACGTTCAGCTTCATCACGGTCTTCTTCGCTTACCCAAATAGCCGGCATGCCAAAAGCAGGATCAATCGTGCGCTCACCGGGTATATCATCCTTAATCCCTGCCGGATTCACGCATAAATAGTGGCTCATACGGATCTTTCCACGTCCGAATTCAACACCGTTAATCTTAAAACAATATTCAGCGGGGTCAAGCGCCATGTTATCAATTATCCTGATGCGCGGTATCACAAGGCCAAGATCCAGCGCTGACTGCCGCCGCAACATTTTGATGCGCTCCATAAGCTCGGCGCCTTTATCTTTGTCAACAAGTGGAATAAGGCCATACCCCAGTTCGAGCGAAAGCGGGTCAAGCGGCACGATGGGTGACATCTCGCCAGTATCTTCGTGGGTGTCTTCCGCTCCTTCTTTTGCCGCCGCGCTTCTTTTGCGGTGCATATCGCGGGTCAGGCGGAACGCGAAAAAACCCAACAGTAAGGCGAGCGGAATAAGCACATACCAGGGAAAGCCGGGAATCAGCGCAAGCACGAAGAACACAGCCGCGCCAATCAGATAAATCCTGGGTTCCTGGGTAAATTCGCGGGAAAGATCTTCGGCAAAGGTGCCTGTTGATACCGAGCGTGTTACAATAATGCCGGTTGCCGTTGAAACAAGCAGCGACGGAAATTGACTTAAAAGCCCATCTCCTATAGCAAAGGCCATATACGTCCCTATTGCCTGAACAACCGTTTCTCCCCGCAGTACCGCCCCAATAATGATGCCGGCAAGAATATTCACCACGGTAATGAAAATGCCGATCTTCACGTTGCCGGCGATGAATTTACTCGCACCGTCCATCGCCCCGTAAAAACTCGATTCCTGTTCAATTTCTTCCTTGCGTCTGCGCATTTCGTCTTCGGTGATGGCGCCGGAATTAAACTCCGCTTCAATGGCCATCTGTTTTTGCGGCATTTTATCAAGAGTAAAACGAGCGGCGACTTCGGCAATGCGTGTCGAGCCTTTGGTGATTACGACCGCCTGAACAGCGATAATTACAATAAAGATTACAAATCCAACGACAAGACCTTCATTGCCGCTGGTACCAACAACAAAGCTGGAAAAAGCCCGTATCATCCGCCCGCTAAACGATGCACCCTGAGTAAGAATAAGCCGGGTCGATGATACATTCAGGGCAAGTCCAAACACCGTCGTCACCAAAAGCATTGTGGGAAATATGCTGAATTCAGTTGCTTTGCGTGTGTAGAGCACAATAAGAAGGATAAGGAGGCTCAATACCAGATTTATTGCCATAAGCGCGTCAAGAAGTACTGTTGGTATTGGTATGATGAGCATCATGACAACAGCAACAACGCCCACCGGCATGAAAATATCACTTTTAGTGCCGAAAAAACCTTCCGGCTTTACCGGGGCTAGCGCCGCCCGCATATCTGCCATATCCCCTCCCAAGGAACACGTTACCTCCAGCCTAGCACCCTTGCCTATTTCCTGTCAAGTACATACCATTTGTTATAAACAAGGTATCATATAGATTGAAGTTGAAAAATTTTGCTTTACAATGCTGCAAAATAATGCTGCAAGAAAAACATACAGGCGATGAACGAAAAAACCTGCCGGCTTCTTGAATTCGACCGTGTTAAAGAACGTGTCGCCGCTTACACACGCAGCGGCGAGGCCGCCGCCCTTATCATGATGGAAGAACCGCTCAACTCTGCCGCAGCGCTTACCGCGTTACACGGAGAAGTTGCACACATCATTACCCGCATCAATTCAAGTGATAGTGAGCCGTGTAACAGACTGCCAGAAATTGCGCCGCTTTTCGCACGGCTTACGCCGGAGCGCGCTGCGCTCAGTCTTGAAGATGCCTTTGCTCTTGGCGCGTTTCTTGCGGAAGGCGTGCGGGTGCAGCTGTGGGCCAAGCTGGAGGCAGGCGCGTCAACCGCGGAGGCCTCTGCTGAAACGCCTGCCCAGGATGGCTCAGACGAAGCTGAAAAATGCGCCGCGCTGATTTTTGCCGTAGTTGCCCCTGACGGTTCGATGCGCGACCTTCCCGAACTGCGCCGCATAAAAGAGCGTATCCGTGCGATTCAGCGGGAAGTCAAAACGATTGCCGCATCGTTTGCCCGCGATACGGCACTGCGGCCGATGCTGCAGTCCGAATTGCCTTCGCAGCGTGACGGTAGAACGGTACTGGCGCTTAAAGCGAATTTTCGCGGCAGGGTGCGGGGAATTGTCCATGAGGTTTCCGCGTCGGGGCAAACGCTCTTTATCGAACCAGAAGCACTCATCGAAAAAAACAATGAACTGCGCATTGAAGAACGAGCGCTTGATGCGGAAATCAGACGGATATTGAGAGATCTTACTGCGCACCTTGCTCCTTACCGTACCGCAATAGAACACTTTCACGCCCGTCTTATCCGCCTTGATGCGCTTCGCGCCCGCGCCCACTTCGCCATCGCCGTTAAAGGCGTGTTTGGCAGTACACCAGAGACAGGAAATGGTACAGCAGATATTTGTCTTCTTAAGGCACGGCATCCGCTTCTTGCCGGCGAAGCTGTTCCCATCGATATTGCGATGAAAAACGGAGTGCGGGCGCTGATAATCACCGGGCCGAATGCAGGCGGCAAGACAGTTGCACTCAAAACGGTGGGGCTTTTTGTGCTGATGAATCAAGCGGGGTTTGCGCTGCCTGCTGCGGCTGCGGTACTGCCGGTATTCGATGACGTGTTTGCCGGCATTGGTGACGAACAATCGCTTTCTGGATCGCTTTCCACATTTTCTGCTCACACACAGAGCCTTGCTGCTATTTGCCGGAAGGCAAGCGCCCGCTCGCTTGTCCTGCTTGATGAGCTTGGGGCAGGAACCGGCGTGGAGGAAGGCGGCGCGCTTGCAATGGCGCTGCTCGACAATCTTATCGCCCGCGGCACGACACTTTTCGTTACTACACATACAAGCGCGCTTAAAAATTACGGCTGGACGCGGAGTGCGGTGGAAAACGCTTCAATGGAGTTTGACACCGTGACGGGAAAGCCTACCTACCGTGTGCTTATGGGTGTTCCCGGTGAAAGCCGCGCCTTTGTTATCGCCCGGCGCAGCGGCATCCCCCGGTCTATTATTGAACAAGCTACGGCATATCTTGAACGGGGCGACAGCGACAGTGCCCGTATAATTTCAGGCCTTCAAACAAAAATCACCAATCTTGAGCGTGAAAGACGGGCATTTGAGGAGGAACGGCGCGCCTTTGAGAAAGAATGTCACAAGCTTGAAGAGCGGGCGGTGCGGCTTCGAGAAAAGGAAGCGGCGCTTAAAGCAGGAGAACTGGGTAAACTCCGTGCACTGCGTGATGAAAGCCGCAAAAAGCTTGAAAATCTTGTGCGTATACTGCAAGAAGGGGCAGGAAAACCCGTCACCCGCGATAAAACAAGCGCTGTAAAAGAGTTTTTGGGCGAACTTGAAGAGGCTGTGCGGGAGGAAGAAGCGGCATTCGAGACAGAAAACGCCTTTCGGGGGAAGGCAGCGATGGACGGAACAGCGCCGCTTGCCCCACACGAGATAACCCCCGGTTTGGCGGTGCTTGTTGGGGAACGACGGCGGCCGGGCGTTGTTAAAAAAAAGGCGAAGCGTGGTATGTGGCTTGTTGAAGTAGGGTCACTCTCGTTTTCGGCTGCGCCAGAAGAACTGTATCCCGCGCTGCAAACCGCGCAAAAGCCTGTCGCCGTTTCACTTGACTTATCGCCGGCCGCCCCTCTCTTCGCCGAGCTTGACCTGCGCGGTCTCCGTCTTGCCGATGCGCTGGAGGCGCTTGAAAAACAGCTTGATGCAGCGGTACGGGTAAGCCTTGGCGAATTTGCCGTAATTCACGGTACTGGCGACGGGATTCTCCAGCGCGGCGTTCATGAATACTTAAAAACACAACATCCCGTAGCCGATTACTACTTTTCGCGTCCGGAACTCGGTGGTATGGGCCGGACTGAAGTGATATTACGCTGTTAAGTTTAAGGAAGCCTATTTTTCGGGCAAGCCGGAGTCGAACCGGCGACCTCTTGGTCCCGAACCAAGCGCGCTACCAACTGCGCTACTGCCCGTCAATCTGCCCAGTTTAGCAGTTCACCGGGGGAATAGCAAGCATGCTGAGCGCCTTATCGACACGTTGTGCGGCACGGCGTGCACCCAAAAGAATAACAGACCCAAACAGCGGCGGACTTACCCGGGTGCCGGTAAGAGCAACGCGCAATGGCATAAGAAGATCGCCAAGCTTTACATCTTCATCCTCAGCAATGCGTTTTACAAGCGCCTCGCCGTCAGCTTCATTCAAACGGGCAAGTTCTTCAACAAATCCCCGCCCAATCCGCAAAAGCCGCAGTGTATCTTCGTGTGTTGCCTTCTTCGGCATAAAAACGGAAGCTTCGGGAAGCGGCGGTTCAGCAAAAAGATAGCGGAGTTTTTCAGCAAGCTCACCAAGGTAGGCTGCCCGCTCTTTTACCAGCGGCAGTGCTTTAATAAAGAGCGTTCGGTCATTTTCGCAGGGAACTGCGCCATTGGGGCCAAAGAGGTTTATTTCGCGTGCAAAAGGAATGGCTTGTGCGGCAAGCTCTTCATCATCCATCTCTTTAATATATTGAGTGTTGAACCATTCAAGTTTTTTATAATCGAATACTGCTTGAGCTTTGTTAAGTTTTTCAGGATTAAAACGTGCGACAAGTTCATCAAGAGAATAAATTTCCCGGCCTTCTTCGTAAGACATGCCAAGAAGCGCCACATAATTAAGAAGTGCGTGAGGGAGCACTCCATTTTTGCGGAATTCATCAACGCTTGTTGCACCGTGCCGCTTGGATAATTTTTTGCCGTCCTGCCCCATCACCATGGGAAGATGACAAAATTCAGGCGGCTCCCAGCCCAGCGCTTCATAAAGGATTACATGGAGCGGTGTTGAAGCAAGCCATTCCTGGGCGCGTAAAACATGCGTAATGCCCATCAAATGATCATCGACAATATTGGCAAGATGATAGGTTGGGAACCCGTCCGATTTGAGCAAGACAGGATCAGGATTTATATCATTGTTTTTCCAGACAACTTCTCCAATAAGCCGATCGGTAAAGCGTGTTGCTGCATCTAAAGGAATTTTAAGGCGTATAACGCATTGTTCTGTTTGGGCTCGCTGTGCCGCTTCCTGGGCATCAAGTGTCCGGCAAAAGCGATCGTATCCAGTCTGAGAGGAGTGCGCCGCTTCACGTTCCTTGCGCACCGCATCAAGCCGTTCCGGCGGACAGAAACAGTAGTAAGCCTTTCCTGCTGCGACAAGCTCGTGGGCATAGCGCCGGTAAAGGCCGGTGCGTTCAGATTGAATGTAGGGTGAAAACGGCCCGCCTGAATCAGGCCCTTCGTCCCAGCGAAAGCCAAGCCACGCGAAGGTATCGTAAAGGTTGCGCACATAGGCGTCATCGCATCGTGTGCGATCGGTATCCTCAAGACGAAGTATAAATACTCCTTTTTGCGAACGGGCAAAGAGATAGTTAAAGAGCGCCGTTCTTAAGCCGCCGATATGTTGAAGCCCCGTTGGCGACGGAGCGTATCGAACCCGGACTTCCATAGTGACTCCTTGTATACGCTTATTTTTTTCGTGTGCTCAGTGATTCTTTAAAAATCAAGTTTACGTCGGTACGTTTATCGACCCATAGTATCGGTTCACGGCCTTCATTGTTCACACTGCGAAATACAGCTTTAGAATCAGAAGTATACGCGATACTTGCCGGGTTATTCAAATGGTTGTCAAGCAGCGTGACTGCCGCCATTACGAAAAAAATTAAATTCACATTGGTGCGCTGATCTTTTGGAAGCAGCATATCAAGCCGTTTTGAGATAGGGTTTGCGATTTCAAAGATATAATTATCCCAAGGATTTTCAATAAGCTTGCATGCTGCGGCTGTCTTTGCACCACCAGCTTTATTTGCAATGTCAATGTCGGCGGCAATATTGGTAAGCGCGTTTCGTAATCTTCGTGAAAGCGCGAACATTGAACGTATGTCTTTTTTGGAAAATGTCGGCGGCATGCCGGATTTATATTCATAAAGCGGAAAAAGATAATAGCGCCGTGCCCAGAATATATCATTTATTAATGCCATCGCATAGTTTGTTTTTGCGTTGCCGCCAGACGACTTTAACACAGCAACATATTCATCAACAAGACGAAGATATGTGTTGTAAAAAGTTTCATCAAACACATAGTTCCATTCATCAAGTACCGGCGTTAGTGTGTCGGCGGCGCTGTCTTTGAATTTGATTGACCGGAAACCAAATAACATTTCTTCGATAACTGCCGAAAGCACCAGTGCAAGCTGCGTAGGATCCTGCGGCGAAAACATTTCACAACCTTTTTTAAAGGAAAGAATCGCGGAAAAATACGGATAAAAATCGGGGAATTCTTTCAGGTTTTGCCAGCCGGCTTGCGGGAAAAGCATTTCGAGGGCTGCAAGGCCATGCTCAAAGGCTTTTTTTTCGGCAACAGTCATCTTGGATTCTTCAGTATTTTCTTCTTTGTTTTCCGCATTTTCTGTAGATCCGTCAGGAACATCCTTAAGGCCCGTTTCGCTTTTTTCATTATCATCAGATTCAGAATCTGCTGTTTTTTCATGAGCGGAATCGGCGGCTTTGTCCTCAAGCTGATTTTTTGAAAGCCCTTTGTGCGCCGCTGATTTTACTTTATCAGCATTGCTTACACCAAGAAAATTCATGATTTTTTCGCTGTGCGTTGACCAAAACAATGTATAGGGAATAAATTCCGGACTTAGATTTTTGAGCATGAGCGGATAGAGAAGATAATGAATATTCATTTTAATATAACGGTATGCCGCGACAGCGTGTACCATTTTTTTACGTTCTTGTTCTGTTTCAGGGGTTGGGCTTTCAAGAAAAATAGCATTATACAGGGCGTTAAACGCATCTTCAATGTCAATTTCGATTGTAAGATCATCAAGTATAAAAAGCGGCCGGTATATATCACGAAGCAAAGGCTGAAAATCACTTACATAAACAGCTCGAGGACGTGATTGCAGTTTGGTAATTTCAGTTGAAATTTGATTGATTTTCCATTGCCGGAATGTATCAATAATTTGATAGGCGGTCATCGATGTTTTTTTAAGCTGTTGTGTGCGTGCGGTATTGCTTTTTGGCAGCAGAAGCCGCACGGTTGTTACGAGTGTTTCAATATGCTTGTAATACTCGTTAAGGTTTTGGCGGACAAAGTGTGGGTTTACAAGGTCGGCAGGAGGCTTAAAGAACATAATTTTTGAAACAAGCACCTGCAAGGGCGTTTTAATGCCAAATTCAGGTTCACCGCACAGTGAATCAAGTTTAACACGGTTAAAATAGCCGCGTTTTATCGTGGGAAGTTTTTTGGGTTCCTGCGCCCGTTTGCTTGTTTCATCATCATCGGTGGCAACACCAACTGTCCTGCGCACTTTTTTAGCGGCGGGCTCCACTGGTTTGCTCCGTTGTGCCTGGGCACCCTGCGAACCGTCCGCGCGTTCCCGGCCGACTTCGCCGCCGAGTATCTTCTGCATCCGCCGTGCTTCGTTCTCGTCAACATGTCCAAGCCGCTGCTTTACTTTATCAAGTTCCCCTGGTGCGTAAATCGCTTTTTCCGATGCCATACTCCCAGTATACTGAATCTTGTGCAGGAAGTCACAGGGGTGGTTCGGTAATGACGCTGATTGCTTCACGAAGATTTTTAACGGCTGTAACCGCGTGATCCTTCGCCGTTTCCGTGTCGCCAGCGGGGCCGATAAACCGTTCAAAGCCCAAATTCCGTGCGGTTTTTATCCGTGACGCAAGCCGCCGGACAGGCATAACTTCGGCTGCCAGCGTAAGCTCGCCGGAAATTACCGTTCGTTCCGGCAAGGCAAGCCCTGTTCGTGCCGAATAAATACTTGCCGCAAGAGCCAATTCAACACCAACTTCGTTTACCCGCAGGCCGCCCGCTACATTGATATAAATATCCTGATCACTGAGTGTTAAACCAAGTGATTTCTCCAGTGTTGCGGCAACGCGGGAGACGCGGGCGCTGTCAATGCGGTCTGAATAGACGCGGCTTGACGACCCTTTTGACGGCACCGTAAGCGCCTGAATCTCAACAAGCAGCGTGCGGCTTCCTTCCAGCACTGCCGCAGTGGCAACACCAGCGGGAAGTGCGCCGTCGCGCCGTACAAGAAAGAGCAGCGAAGGATCTTCCACAGCGCTAAGGCCGCGTTCCCCCATAGTCCATATTCCAATTTCGTCCACCGAACCAAACCGGTTTTTTGCCGCCCGCAAAAACCGGCTGTCTGAATCTGTCTGCTCAAAATACAGTACCGTATCAACCATGTGTTCAAGTGTCTTGGGGCCGGCAATAACTCCGTCTTTTGTGACATGTGCAACAAGAAACAGTGCTGCGTCATGCTCTTTAACCCACGAAATCAGTTCAAAAGCGCAGTACTTCATTTGGTTAATTGTTCCGGGGACAAGCCCTGCCTCCAAAGTATAGAGGGTTTGCACCGAATCGATGATTATTACGACAGGTTTAAGTGATTCAAGAAGCGCGGTAATTTCTTCAAGATGTCCTGAACAGAAGATTTCAACGCGCTCGCACGAGAGTCCCAGACGATCGGCGCGAAGCTTGAGTTGGCCTGCCGATTCCTCGCCGGAGACATAGAGCACACGCCCTTTCGTACCGGCTGTCGCGGCGCTTTGCAAAAGAAGCGTCGATTTTCCTATGCCGGGCTCGCCGCCGATAAGTATTGCCGCCCGCCGCATAATGCCGCCGCCCAGTACACGGTCGAGTTCTACGCTTCCGCTGGAAAACCTAACGCCTTCATCGCTGTCAACCGAATCAAGCGGAAGCGACCGGGGGATGGCGGCGGCTTGTTTAGTCTGTCCGCCCGATGGGCCGCCCTGTGTTTCGACAAACGTATTCCATGCCCCGCAATCAGGACAGCGGCCAAGCCATTTAGGTTCTGTCCGGCCGCACGAAGAACAGCGGAAAACGATCAGTTTTTGTTTTTTCAAATGGCATCAACCTAGCATTTTTGCGGTTAATACTCAATCTGCCACAAGAAAAGACCGTTTGGAATGGCCGTTGGGCCTGCAGAACTGTGATCGTTCGATTGCATGAGCGCGGCAAAACCTCCGGCGCTCATGCCGTGTTCTTCGCAAAACAGCAGAGTTCCTACAATTGAACGAACCATGCGGCGAAAAAATGCATTGGCGCATATCTCAAAGACAAGCATTCCGTGTTCGATAAAAAATGCCGCATTATGGATAAATCTGAATTTTGAGCCGCTACCCTGCTGGAAAATAGGATCAGACGGCGAGGCAAAAAGCGAACAGTCAATCTCGCCGTGAAGAAGGCGTGCATAGGCGGCAAGGCGGGCAATGTCGGGAATGCGGCGCATCTGCAATGCATAGCGTGTTTCGTGGGGCAGGTTTCGCATACCCATGATGATATGGTACCGGTAGGCGCGGCTTTTTGCCGAAAAACGGGCATGAAAAGCGGCAGGAACTTCACGCGCCGCACGGATTCGCACATCTGGCGGCAGAGCGCTGTTCAAGGCGGGAATAAAGTTTTCCGGCTTAATCGATGCTATACTGGTAAAAAAATGGGCAGATTGGGCGGCGGCATGAACGCCGGCATCAGTTCGTCCCGCGCCGTGAAGCTGAACAGGATGTTTATGCACAGCATGCAGAGCATCTTCAATACAGCCTTGTACGGTTCGCACCCCCTGCTGCCGCTGCCAGCCTGAAAATTCTGTTCCGTCATAGGCAATGATCAACTGGATATTGCGCATTAATCGTCAGTGTCCTCAAGTTCTTTGGCGATTTCGTCGTAGAGGTTGCGGGCTTTTTCAAGCAGCGGGCCGGGTTTGTTTTTTGACGACTTGCCTAAACCAAACATTTTAGCAATTGTCCGTTTTGTTGATGCAATGCGTTCTTTCCATTGTTCTTCGTTCTCGCGTTCACCATATTTAAATTCAAGCAGGCCGGTTATATACAAAAAACCTTCGTAGCCGTAATTTTTGTCGGTATCCGGGCCAAACGCTTTAAGCCCCGAAAGAGCCTCTGTGCCAGTTCCTTCGTTAGCAAGCGCCTGTGAATAGAAAAAACGCGCTTTTCGCTTAAAAAGCATGGCAAGCCAGTCATAATGCTGCCCCGGCTCTTTCTTGTCCATCTCGTCAAACATCCAGCTTGCGCGGAGCGCTGCCAAACCTTGTTTTGCCGTTGGCGAAAATTGCTTGGGGTAATAGTCATAGCAGCGCATGATAAGATATTGAGACGCGGCGCCCGAAAAAAGATCGCGCGGTTCGTGAAAATCAAGCTGAGGGAAAATAAGTTCAAGTTCGGCTTTGCGTTCTGCTTCTTTCATGGAGACAATATCGCGTTGTTCATCAGGAAGCAGCGAAAAATCCTCATTCATTGCGGCAAACCAGCAGTTGGGACAAACTGCCGCCTGATACGCCAGCGGATATACATCACCATATTTCACTGATGGCTCATACAAACGGTGTAGCTCTTCGGTAAGCCCTCCTGCGATAAGCCGTCCACTGCCGCTTAACAATTCTTCTTTGTGAAATTTTTCTTCGCAGGCGGGACATACAGTTGCTTTTTTTGAAGGATACGAAAGTTTTAACGCATTGTCTTTTTTCATTGTAAACCCTCCATCTTACATTACCGGACTTTTCGAACAATGACGGCAATGGTTTCCGGCGTATATTCAAGCACGCTGATGGTCTCTGGCGCGTGAACAGAAACAGGCAGCACATACTCACCCGGCGCGCTTATTTGAGCGCAGTCCAGCGTCAAGAACTGTTCGGGCAGCGTCCATTCTTTAACAATAAGCTCGTTGCCTTGAAGCCTGGCGGTTCCGGTACCCGGCGGTGTTGTTATGGTAAGTTCTTCATTCAGGTTGATGATGCTTATAGGCACATCGTTATACTCTTTGGCAAGCTCGATGCTGCTTATCGTTGCGTTAAATTGAATGGTTTGCTCGTGTATGGTCATTGACGGATCAATATCGATGACGCGCACATTGCGGGTAAAGCTTGAATCCCGTGCGGCAAGGTCAATAGATTCGGTACGAATTGATGCCAGCTGTTCAAGCATGCCCGCAGGCCCTTCAATGTAAACTTGTTTTGGCATTACACTATACTGCACAAGCTCGTACCCGGGGGCAACTTCGCCATGAAGCGATGCTTCAACGGTAAAGTATTTTCCCCCTCGCTTATCAAGCGTAAGATGAATTTCACCGGGAGTTACGCTTACATCAAATGAATCAATAGTATGTGGTTCGCCGGTTCCTGTTATTTGAACAGGTATGTTGTAAACACCCGGTTTATCATAATTGCTCAAATCTATGCGCGCCATAATATCTGATTCGGTAAGTGCGTTTATATTCTGATGCATCCCTTTAATTGTCACCCGGACTTTTGACGGCAGCGGTGCTGTCGGCGTTAATTCAGAATTGTTTTTTTGCGAAAGCGGAATATCAAAACGGACGCTTGTCATGCCGTTCAACTGCTGAAAAATATAGAGGAATATTGCCATAACAAGGGCAAGCACTTTCGCATGCCAGTTGACGGTTATTTTTTCAAGAAAATTACGTGCATTCATAGCTTCACTACCGGCGGTTCTGGGGAGGGAACACCATTCTCCGTTGGAGTAAGCGCCCCATCACCTTCTGTTTTATGTGCATCAGGGCGGGTGTATTTTTCAAGCAGCGCGCGCAGCTTTTGTAAAAGTTCTTCGGAAGAAAGATCGTAGTAGAGTTGTGCATCATAGGCCAGCGACAAAGCGCCGCTTTCTTCGGAAACGACAAGCACCGCAGCATCGGATACTTCGGTCATGCCCAGCGCCGCACGATGGCGGGTGCCAAAGCTTTTACGAATATTCTGCTGTTCAGAAAGCGGCAAAAAACATCCTGCGGCGGCAATCTTGCCATTCTGAATCACCATTGCGCCATCATGCAGCGGACCGTCAAACTGAAACACGGTGACAATCAATGTAGAGGAAATTTCCCCGGCAATCCGCGTGCCGGTACTGGTTATGTTGTTGATGTTGGTACGGCGGGGAAATACGATGAGCATGCCGCGCCGCTGCTGCGAAAGTATCTCGGCGGCTGTGATAACTGCTTCAAGCTGCCCGGCGCGCGGCTTGTTGGTAGGGCGAAAAATTTCAGTAATACCCAGCCTGATAATGATTTTACGCAATTCCGGCTGAAAAACTATTGCCATTGCGATAAAAATCCCCGGAGTAAGCGATTTAAGCAGCCAGAGCAGCGTACTCAGCCTAAGCACATAGGCAAGCGCATAGATCAACGCAAGAAAAAACGCCCCTTTAATAAGCTGAAGCGCCTGCGTACGAACAAGAATCTCATAAGCCTTATAAAAGAGAAAAGCAAGTATTGCAACATCAAAGAGAGGCTGGATTAGAGAATAAAGTTCAACAACTCGCGTCCATATCACCTGTCCAGTGTAACGCCGGCACCGGTAATTGACAAGTGGGCGCGTTGTGTACCCGTCCTGGCGGGGTGATTGGCGGGCATCTTGTCCAAGATAAATTGCGGCAAGCTCTACTCACAGACAAGGATAAACGGTATAGTAACAACAATGAGGTTTTTATGAGTGAACACGAAAACAAGACAATTTATATTATGGGGCACCGCAACCCGGATACCGATTCTGTGGTGTCGGCGGCGGCGTATGCGCGGCTTAAGCAATTGCTTGGACACAACGAATATACTGCCGTGCGTGGCGGCAAGCTGTCTCCCCAAACGGAATATATTTTCAACCGTTTCGAAGTACCGGTGCCTCAATATATTCCTGACATGATACCTAAAGTTACCTACTACATGAAGCGCAACATTCGTACTGTCGACGGCGGGACATCACTATGGAACGCGATTACCGATATGGAAACATTAAAAACAAAAGTCATTCCTGTTGTTAATGCGGATGGCAGTTATTCAAGCCTTCTTAATTACAATGCATTTGCGCATAATATTCTTAAAATCCTCGACCCTGAAACATCAACGCTGTTTTCAACAAACATCAGATTGATTACGGAAACGCTGAACGCGCAGCAAGTACTCGGCTTTAATACTGAAGATCTTTTTAAATGCGTAATTATTGTTGTCTCTGACAGTATCGAGACATTCCAAAAAACACTTGCTTTGCACACGCCGGAAAATGCCGTTATTATTACCGCCGACCGTGTTGACGTACAGGAATATTGCATCGAAAACGGCGTACGGGCGCTTATCCTTTCATCTGGAACTGTGCTTGGAAAAGAGCTTCGCGCCAAAGCCGAAAAGAAAGGCGTATCAGTGCTAATAAGCCCGTATCGGTCGGCAGAAACAGCCATGCTTGTTATGTATTCCGCGCCCGCGTCGGAAATGGCCGACACGCAGGTAAAGCCTGTTAAAGCCTCCGACACAATACGGTATATTCGCCCGCTGCTGCATGAATCAACGAACCGTACGCTTCCTGTTGTGGATGACTCTGGAACGCTTGTCGGAACAATTTCAGAAAGCGACCTCCTTGGTGAACCGAGTACTGATGTTATTCTTGTTGACCACAACGAAATTTCTCAGGCGCTTGAAGGCATCGAAAACTATACGATACGGGAAGTTATAGACCACCATCGTCTTGGCAATCTTAATACAAAAGAACCTATCTCGTTTATTAACAGGCCTGTCGGTGCAACATGCACAATCATTGTGTCGCTGTATCGCCAGAACCGCGTGCCTATCCCAAAAAACATTGCCAGCATACTTCTTGCCGGCATCCTGGCCGATACCCTTGTGCTGCAATCGGCAACAGTAACGCCGGAAGATAAAGATACCGCAGTTTTTCTTTCCAACATTACCAATCTTGATATTGAACAATTGGGGCGCGAGATTATAACAGCCGGCAACAAGCTTGGCGACCGTAAAGCCATCGAAGTTATTCAGCAAGATATGAAAGAATACACCGAAAACGAGCTGATCTATACGGTAAGTCAAATTGAAGTTGAATCACTTGAAGAAGTATTCGAGCGCCAGAATGAATTCCTTGAAGAACTTGAAATTGAACGGCGCGCCCGCGATGCGCTCTTTTGCACGATAATGGTAACTGATGTGATTAAGCTTACCAGCATTATGTTTATTGCGGCAAAAGAAGAATTCATTCGTGTGCTTGACCTTCCGCTTAAAACGAACGGTGTTTATTTTCTCCGCGGCATTGTGTCTCGAAAAAAACAGCTTGTTCCGCTCCTCTGTGAACAGGTTGAAAAGCTGAAAAACGCCTAATCTTTCCAGGGGAAGATGAGGTTTTTAAAGCTTCGTGTTCCCAGTGTTTCGCGGTCGGCGGCAAGAAGTTCATTCCAGGGGATAGCAGGCCTGTGGGGGGAGGGGGGCTGTGCTTCAAGCCAGTCATATTTAAGAAGGCGGAGTCGAAGTGCTTCATCAAAAAAAAGCAGGATGCCTGCGGGGCCTGGGAATAAAAACAGCGTAAATGCGGAAAATACAAACATCAAAATGGCAATAAAAAATGTTGTAACGCAAAAAAACGGATTATCAAAAAAAAACATAAGAACTTTTTTTACAATATGGCCCAGATGACCTTCAAAACGGCTTCGAACTGCAAAAAGATATTGAAACACGACCGGTAAAAAAAGAAAAATCCATGCGGAAAGCGCGGCGAATATTACATTGATAAGTTCCGGCGTAAAAAAATAATACGGTATTACAATAAAAAAAAGAAGTCCGAGTATTGCCGTAATCAGCGCGGCGGCGCATCCGCAGGCTAAATTCGACGGGAAATTGACAAATAAACGGGCGAATTCATGTGACCGGCAGTCTGAAAGCGGCGAAAGGGCGCGGGCGCTCATCATCAAAAAACAAGAACTCCAAACGATTCCAACCACGGTAATACCACCCTGTATCGCCGTATGCGCGGGCAAAACAACCGATACAATAATCAGCAGGGTGCATGAGACCAAAAAGCACATATTTACTGCGGCAAGCTTAAACATATTGTCCCACAGATCAAAAAAAGTCTTTTTAAGTAAAAATCCTGTCATCATACCGAGTATATGCCGAAATGATACTATGGTCTATAAGAAGTCCCGTTTTACTCGTTTTGATAAAGTTCTGGTGATTACTGCCGCAGTTGTTCTTGTTATCGCGCTTGTTTTTTTGCCCAAAGAATCGTTCCGTCTTATGGTAACTACGGTAAAATTTACGCAAGCATGGTCGCACATCCTAAAAAATGGTGAATTAAATGCACTTATTGCAGAATTTAAGGAAAGCAACCCTACCGTTAATGTTAAACTTGATAATGACGGTGATGTAATTGCGGTGGAAACACCCCAGGCAGATGCGGTGGAAATAGAACTTGAAGACCGTACAGAAATAATGTCGTTCATCAATCCGCTGTTTTATAATATTGATCTTTTGCAGAGCTGCGGCTTAGACCGCCCTCCAAAAACGCTTGATGAATTTGTTGCCGCCTGCCATACCGTGCAGAAGACATATCCTGGCATACGCGGCATTGTCTTTTCCAGTGCGGTGTATCAGGATATTACTCCCTGGTTTTGGGCTGCCGGTATCAAACCGCAGTATGACGGAGAGCAAAGCATCGAAAAAATTGATTGGACATCCCGTTCCGCGCTGGTAATTTTAAGCTTCCTGCAAAAACTTGGTGAAGAACATCTTGTAGCGGAGGCATCGTTCGTCAAATCCCGCGAGGAAAAACTCCGTGCCTTTACCAAAAAGAAATGTGCCTTCTTTATTGGCAGTGCCGGTGACATTAAATTGATACGCGAGATGAACAAAACGTTAAATTTTAGCGTTTCAACAATTCCTGTTCCGGCGAATTACAACGGTAAATCAATTTTTAACGTAAGTTCGTGGAATGTTGGCATTGCGCCGGAATCTGATCACAAGGCGCAGGCGTTAAGTTTTGTCGAATTTCTTATGAAAAAGCGAAGCGCACTTGCCGCTGCCGCCGGTGCAATGCCCGGAGATTCTGCTGTCACCACGACCAATTCTCCAGAAGATGAAATTGAGCGTAAAGCCCGCATCCTCTACGAAAATTCCGATATTGTCCGCGATTATAAACTCTTCAGCAATCTTGAAAAAACCGCAGCAGTTTTCAAAACTGAAATTGCCAAAATGTGGCGCGGCGAACAGGATGCCCAACAAACAGCCGAAGCCCTCAATCTTGCAACAGGAACGCCTTAAGGAGAGAATAGGCCCATGGACTACCCGGTTTATACGAATAAGGAGAAGTGCCGCGCCTGCTACAAATGCCTCTCCCGCTGTCCGGTTAAGGCGATTCGCGTATCCGGCGGGATACCGGATGTTAC
>JAITHM010000119.1 GCA_031279965.1 Spirochaetaceae bacterium | reverse complement strand
GGTGGTTTCTCTCTTATTTGAATCTGATTCAAAACTCGTTCAGTATTTTAGAAGGCAACAGCTTGAGGTGCACCTTCGTTAGCATGGGGCGGTTCGGGAAAAACAGCAAGATTATTGTCTTTTGTGCCTTCCGGTATTTCTCCAGCTTCTTGTTGCTTAAAATCAGGACGGAATTCGATATGTTCGGCAATGATAGTTACTTTTGAATGCTGCTTCCCATCAGATCCGTTCCACCGTTCCTGTTTAAGCCGTCCTACAACACGAACTCCCCTCCCCTTTCGGCCAAGCGATTTACATGTTTCCGCAAGTTTTGACCATGTTTCTACATCGAAAAAACTTACCTCTTTTTCCAACCCAGAGTCCTGCTTGTAGTAGCGGTTGGAGGCAAGACTAAAAGTACAAAGCGGTGTACCTTTAGTAGTGGAACGGAACATTGGATCCCGAACCAAATTGCCTTCGATTAAAATTGAATTGAGGTTATTCATAATGCCTCCCCTCAAAAAATAAATTTCCGCATGGCGCCAGGGCCGCACGTATCTTGATTTCATTGAACAAAGAAAATCAAGACACGTATATAAATGCGAAAACATATCTCCTGCATGTCTTTTAAGTTCTTATAGAACGTTTTTAATGACAAATGCATATAAATTCTTTTAAACGGCATGATTTTTGGGGTATTATTCAGCCGAGAGTGCCATAACAGGGTCAAGTTTTGCTGCTCGTGAAGCAGGATAAAAGCCAAAAAAAACGCCTACAATTGCTGAAAAGAGGAATGAAAGCACACAGGTAAGTACTGCAAAGCTGAACTTCCAGCCAAGTAGTGAAACAACAAGCGCACTGATTCCAAGCCCTGCCACAATTCCCAATATACCGCCGGCTATGGTAATGGCGGCTGATTCAATAAGAAATTGAAACCGTATCCTGCGAGGAGATGCACCTATTGCCTTACGGATACCAATTTCTTTTTTACGTTCAGTGACAGTAACTATCATAATGTTCATGATGCCAATACCACCTACAAGCAATGATATAGCTGCTATACCGGAAAGCAGAAGACTCATTGTGCCGGTAACCTGATCTATCTGTTCAAGCATGGCTTGCATTGAATTGGTAGAAAGCGCAAAAGAATCCCCTGTTTTGCGTGCGGCAAAATTTTTGATGCTTTCGATAATTGAGGATACATAACCTGGTTTTAATGCCTCAACAACAGTTATTGAGGCCAGATCTCTGCGGTCTACTTTCTTTTGATAAAAGCCTCGTGGTACATAAACTGAAAGTTCCGGGGATTCAAAGCCGGCAACTTGTCCTTTGAGCACTCCAATTACCCGAAAGCCAAATGTCGCTTCACTGGACTGGACAAGCACCTGTTGCCCAAGTTCATTACCATCAGGGAAGAGCGCCTCAGCTGCCTTGGATCCCAAAATGACGACTTGAAAACCTTCAACAGTATCTGACACATTAAAATAACGGCCTTTTTCAAGCTTGAGGCCGCAGGTTTCGATATACCCGTAGTCTACCGCATCAATGTTGCAAGAATAACTAAGATCTTTATTCAGCAAAATCGATGACATTGAATTTTTAAACCAAATTTTTTTAATACCTTGTATTGTTTCAAAGAGTTCATTACGGAACGCTTCATTAAATTCAATACGATTTTCCCGGGCGCGGCGCATATAGCCGGTAGTCACTTGAATCATATTAAGATTTGCCGATTCAAATGTTTTTTTTACATTCCCTGTCGCGCTTTCGCCAAGTGTTCCAATAATAATTACTGATGCTACGCCTATAATAACACCCAAAAGTGACAGCATAGTACGGGTTTTTGCCCGCTTGAACATCCTAAACGCAAATACAAGGTCTTCAAACATGGATATCCTCTGCTATTTTGCCATCATGTATACGAATCCGGCGCCGTGCTTGTGCCGCAACACCGCTGTCGTGAGTTACGAGTATTACCGTTGTTCCTTTACGATTGATGGCGGCAAAAAGATTTAGTACAAGTTCGCCTGTTTCGCTGTCAAGTGCGCCAGTCGGTTCATCAGCAAGAACAATTTTGGGCTGGGCAACGACGGCACGGGCAATGGCCGCCCGCTGTTTCTGGCCGCCGGAAAGTTCATTGGGGTAGTGTTTGACACGATCGGCAAGTGATACCTGCTCCAGAACAGCAAGAGCCCGGCTCCGTCTTTCACGCTTGTCAACTCCTTGATAACGTAACGGAAGCATCACATTTTCAAGTACCGTCATGGAGGGTAAAAGATGATATTGCTGAAAGACAAACCCCACAGTTTCGTTGCGCAGTATAGCAAGTTCAGTCTCGTTCATTTCGGCGGTGCTGCGGCGGTTTATCAGCACAAGGCCGCTTGAAGGACGGTCAAGACACCCAATGATGTTCATACATGTTGATTTTCCCGAACCAGAAGGCCCCATAATGGAGACATATTCTCCCTGTTGTATTATAAGTGACACACCATCAAGCGCTCGTACGATTTCGCCTTCAGTTTCGTAGACTTTGCGCACATCTTGTAAAATGATGATATCGTCCATAACCCTGCCCTACCGGAATATCATAACTTGGGGAGATTGCTGCTGTCTTCGATTCCCTCCCGGCGAACCCATCGTGCCGCCTTGCTGATTTTGTCCCTGGCCTTGCCGGAATTGCATGTTCTGCGGCTGATTTGACCGCTCGCCCGAAACACGAGGAGATTCTTGAATTTTAAGTTCGTCTCCTTCATTTAGACCATCAATAATACGTACAAATTCCATACCGTAGGGCCGCACTTGTACCTCAACACGCTCTATCGTTCCATCAGCTAAAATACGTTCCGCGAATGTTTTACGCCGTGCTTGTTGCGGCCGCTCTTCTTGCGTCTGCTTACGTTCCTTGTCTTCAATAATTTCAAATTTAATTGCCGCCCGTTCAACAACCAAAAAAGTTTCCGGCTGACTGATTTCAATTTCTCCGGTAAACGAATAATTCGGAAGTATAATATCCGGTGGATTATCAAGACGCAATACAGCTTTTACAACCGAGGCGCCCCGGCTTGATTTTACGGCAACAGCAGGAAAAGAATCTACGCGGCCTTCATAACTTTCGTTGCCGGCCGCTGGAAATTTCATAGTGACTTTTTGACCAACACGAAGTTTAGGAGCGTCAGATTCAACAACTTCAACTGTTGCTGTCAAAAAATTCCGGTCGATAATCATACCAACGGCATCTTTCGCCTCGTAAACATCCCCTGCCGCAGCCGAAAATTCAGCAATTACTCCATCAAAATTTGCAATAATTTGCCGGTCTTTAACCCGCTGTACGAGCGCGTTGCGCTGAATCGCCATTAAACTTAATTCACGCGGTGAGCCTGAAACCCGCCGTTGCTGCATATCAAAATCATGTTTAGCAAGATTATAGCGCTGCTCTGTGTCATCAAGTTGAAGAATAGGCTGCCCCGCATGAACGGTGTCACCTTCATGAACATAAACAGCGCTTACCGTTCCTGTTCCTGCAACCTGTAATTTTTGTTCTTTTGCAGCGGAAATGTTTCCGGCAATCTCGATCGTGTGGGCAAAGCTTTCACTGCGAACACGGTAAGTTGTGTTAGACTGTGCCCTAAGATTAAACCGGCCGAATTTACCGGATGCAAACAATAAACTTACGGCGCAAAGCACCACGGCAATAATGATAACAAGGAGTATTAAAAGCCGTCTTCGGTTTTTTGTTTCTGTTTTCATTGGGAACTCCAAAGTTTCATTTCACTAATCCTCCACAAAACAGAGCGCGGCGTTAATAAAATGTATTCGAATGGCAAGCTCTGCTATGAGAATTTGATAACGGGCACGTTTTTCGTTGATGCTGGTTTTGCGCCATTCACTTTCTGAAATGACACCGCGATGATACCATGCTGTTGTATCATTGGCAAGTTCACGGTAGAGTTTATGTTGTTCAATGCTTCGGGTCTTTTCCCATATAAGATCAGCACGTTCTTCACGCATAGCGTCAACTGTCTCTTCCCAGTTTCGTTCGGCATTTGTCAGCGCAAGTGCTTCTCTCTCCAGGGCAATTTTCTTTTCCGCATCCTGAAATGTCGAAAGCCGCTGAGTGCGTGTGTTAAAATTAAATGAAAGGGTAAAGGCGGGTGTTTTATTGGTGCCCGAAAGAGGTAATTCTGCACCAAGTGACAGGCCAACACCCTTCCAATCAAGTGTAAGGCCAATATCGGCACTTGTCCGTTTTGTTAAATAGGTATTATGTGCGGTAAATCCTCCTTTTGCGCTCAAACCAAAATTACCTTCAGCATCTCGCGTCATTTTTCCCAGATATGCCTGCCATTTTGCACTTTCAAGTGCGGCAAAACGCAGTTTTTCATCATTCTGTCCAAATTCGCCGGCTTCTTCAATATTTAATTCAGTTACATTTTCGGGAAGCTTCGTCATAAACGCACCGCAATCTCGTGCAAAAATAGACAGATTACGATGAAAAATATGGTGTTGCCGCTCGGCAGCACGATGGGCATGTGCGGCTTCAAGCTCAACTGTCCGGTAGCGCACCGATGAAGGAGGATAGCCCTGACTTTGTGCAAGGGCAAGTTCTATTTCTTTTGTGTATGCCTCTTCCTCTTTGCTGAGTGCATCAGCTTCATGTTCGTAAAGACTACGTAACGTCTCAAAAAATAATTTTTCTGCAGTTAATGCCTGTACGTTTAGAGCGCGCTTTGCTTCAAGAAGGGCTCGGTCTGCTTTAATCAAGTCAAGCTTTCTCTGTTTTTGGGCGCGTGTGGTAAGTTCTGTGGACAATGCAATCTGAGCATTTTCAACATCGAAAGACGCTGCTGTGCCGCTGCCAACGGTCATAGGGACGGAAATCGAAATATTCGTACCATTAAGTGAAGGAAGTTCAAGCTCGGCACGGGGAACAACATCAAGACTTGATGTTTCCTCACTGAACATAAGCCGCATAATACCTGTCGAAAGATTTACATTAATTCCTTGTTCAATGCCTGTCCGGTTGCGCTCAAGTTCCGTCTGACGCATTTTAAGGACAAGTTCTTTAATGCCCGCATCGCGTTCAAGATAACCGGCAAGCAGTTGCTCAATACCGGGGACTTCACTCTGCTGTGTATCCTGGGGAGACGCAAAATGAGGAAAGCAAAGTGTGCCAAACAAGGCAATCACAAGCGGCTTTATGCGAGAATAACTCATAGGTCTATAGTTAAAACAGTCCCGGTGTGTTGTGGTTACCATTTTATAGCACCGTAACTTTTTTGCCGAAGCTGGCGGAAGCGAAGTTTTTGATAGATAATATGTTCAGCGGCATTGATAAGGCGGTCACGGCTGAGCGTCCCAGCCGCAAGAGCTTTAAGAATTGCCTTGTGAATATCATGTGCATTGGCAGGCCAGGCCATTACCATGTCGACCCCTGCGGCCAGCGCGCTGATAGTTTTGCGTAATGTATCAAGATTGCCGCCCACCGCACCCATTGAAAAATCGTCAGCAAGAATAATACCATACAAATCACCTTCACCAATAAGTTTTTCCTGTATAACTATTGATGAAAGGCTTGCGCTTCGTTGAGGATCCCATGCGGCAGCGATGCTGTGAGCGATCATTATACCGGCGGGAATGCCTGTTTCGGCCATCTTGTAGAACGGCGCAACCGCATCTTTAAGCGCCTTATCACTTAAACGTATAAAAGGAAGGCTTTTATGCGGATCAACGTTTGTATTGCCGGGAAAATGCTTTATAATACAGGCAATGCCTGCACTTTCCATTCCCTGCATAAAATCAAGCGCTGCCTGGGTTGTCCACGCAGCGTCACTGCCGTAAGAACGGTCTTTAAGGAAAGCTTTATTATCCGGCGTTAAGATTTCAGCAACAGGGGCAAGATTCATCGTTATGCCAAGGCGGGAAAGCTCCCGCGCCGCAAGCTCACTATCATGCAAAAGTGTTTCTCGCGCCTTTGTCACGCCTTCGCGTCCGGCTAACTCACCATAAAAGCCGGCAGGAGGGAGAGAAGCAACTCCTTTACGAAAACGATGAACGCTGCCGCCTTCATGATCACAGGCAATAAAGGGAGGCAAACTCATAGTTGAAGCATCAGGAAGAGTAACATTTACAGCACTTGATTTCATGAGGGTATCGTTCATCATGCGGATTTCTTGTTCAGGTGCGTCAAGATTTTTTCGAAAGAGCATTATGGCACCGGGTTTAAGCCGCATCAAACGTTCTTGTTCCCCGCTGCTCACACTCCCGCATGCGTCAATTCCCATCATAAGAGCCTGTCCGGCAAGTTCAATGTCTGTCATCGTCCGGGCAATATGAAGCGCCTCTGCCTGTAACAGAGTATCTATGTGAGGAACTTTGATAAGATTCGACGGTTCTTCGGAGATGAAAACGGCCGGTATGCTGCTGCGCATAATTCCGGCGCACCAGAGGAATAGACAAAATAAACCATGAAAATTGAACATAACGAGCTTTTAGATAAAAGTATATATTCTTGATGGATGTATGGCGAGTAGGTAAGAAAGGATTTTTATTCGCGCTTCATTGACAATCACCTTGTTGTGCACTATCATGATGCGTAATTTATGGTTGTCGCATCAATAGATATTCAGGATGGTAAAGTCGTCCAGTTAAGGCAGGGAAAAGACAAGGTGCTTGAGCGTAGTGATGCGGCAAACCTTGCCTCCGAATTTGACCGTTATGGCGAAGTTGCCGTAATTGATTTGGATGCGGCGATGGGGCGAGGGGCGAATTTCGAGATGATACGCCCTTTGCTGCGATGTGCCCGGTGCCGTGTAGGCGGGGGGATCAGAAGTGCTGCTCAGGCGGTTGAGCTTATAAGTCTTGGTGCTGAAAAAATTATTGTAGGCTCAATGGCTTTTAGAAACGGCAGTCAGTTTGCCGTTAATACCGATTTTCTTAAAGAAATTTCCGCAAAAGTTGGAAGGGAACGGCTTATTATAGCCGTTGATTCCCGCGAAAATATTATTATGGCTGATGGCTGGAAAACAGCAACCGGACTTGAACTTGTGGAAACGGCAAGGGAAATTGAAAAGTACGCAGGTGAACTTTTGTGGACCTGCGTTGAGCGTGAAGGAACTCTCACGGGCATCAATCTTGAAGCCGCCCGCATGCTTCGTGCGGCTGTGTCGTGCCGTATTACCGCTGCAGGCGGTGTTTCGACACTTGACGAGATTGAAGCGCTTGCCCGCATAAATTGTGATGTTCAGCTTGGCATGGCGTTATATACCGGAAAAATAAATCTTGCAGATGCTTTTTCTGTATCGCTTAACTGGGAAAAAGATCCCACAGAGCTTCTTCCTGTTATTGCTCAAAGTACTGATGGACAGGTATTGATGACCGGTTTTACCAGCCGCTCTGCGCTTGCCGCTACGTTTGAGCGGGGTAATCTTTGTTTTCACAGCCGTACTC
>JAITHM010000108.1 GCA_031279965.1 Spirochaetaceae bacterium | reverse complement strand
AATAAAGCTGACTAACTATTTTACAACCAACACCGGCACTTACACAGTAAGTGAAGATGTAACAGACAAGCTGGCTGCCGATTACATTGAGCCGGCGATTACTTTCAGGTTGGAAACTGACTTTCCAAGCGACAACCGCTCGCAGCTTGCACTCGGGCTGGAAGTAGCCGGCGGGCTCAAAATGTATTCAAATCTTGACGACAAAGCAGAGGCTGTAAACGGCATATTCTGGAGTGAAGACAAGGGAACAACCGGTTACTTCAACAGCATTACCAAAAAACCGCTGGATTTGGAAGTTCGGGCACGGCCTTCTGTGCGTTACATTACACAAATAGGCAAGCGTTTCAAAGTTGGCTTGAACGGCGGGTTTGGCGTGGGCTTTAAATTCGGAGAGACAACAACAAAAACATATCGATGGTCGAATAAAACGGTTTTTATGAACGATAACAATCCGTACAATGACAGCAATTTAGTCACCACCACGGGTATTTCCCGTATAGTAACGACGCTTCCCGCGCTTGACCTTGCGCTGTATCCAAATCTTGGCGTTGGTTTTGCCGTTGATATTGTGCCGAATGTATTTACACTTAACGGCGGCATTGGTGCGACTCAAACGCTTTACAGGATACGAACCGGCGAAATCGAAGTTGATAACGGCGCAAGCGGCAAAGTTAAGACCCCGTTATTTGAGCAAAACTGGGGCAAACCCCTTGCACAACTTGCCCTGGGAGCAGCCTTTAATTTTAGAGAAAACTTCGCGCTTGACGCGATGTTTTCCACCAATGGCACCTCTCTGGATAGCGCCAACTTTGCGGTACAATTTAAAGCAAGCTTCTAAACATGGATATAGTAGCCTGTTCTAAGAGGAACAGGCTTAAATTCAGAAATTACAAGCGGATTTTCGGCAATTGCCCGCGAGTTGTAACCTTTTTTTCATACTGTGGTTATATAAGCAAAACCGATCATCAAACTCCTTTTGACCGTTGCCATTTCCTCCTTGTGGCAACGGTTTTTTTATAGAAGCCCGCAACGCTATTGGCAGAGCCGCCGTATCACTTTGAATGTAATGTCCGCTTTGAAACGCCACGCTGCCGCCGCGCTTTTGCAAATCAGAATGCCGTCTTCTCCATCCATGCCTACAACGCCGCCATCAAGGATATTATCCTCGTAGGGGGCAAATAAAGTCCCCCAACAGAGTGTTTTTTCGGTTTTTGCCGGTAGTGTAAATGTTACCGGGGAACCAAGTACTTTCCGCTCGGCGCGGGAAAATTCAAGTCCCGATGTCCATGCGGCGGTCGCTCCGCTCATCCCAAGACAGTAACTCAGATCAGTGCCGCCTTCGTAAGGGGCCCATGGTGTCCACGGCCGTCCCCCGTATTGCATGAAAATATCGTTAAAATAGATGGGAATATCGTTGTTTTCGTCAGCGAGAAGCGGGCCGGGGAAAAAAGCAGCATACACCATTTTAAGAAACGGATTGACCACCGCCGTCCAACCTAACGTTGACGACTTGGGAATTGCGCCCATGGCAAAATCTGTCCAGCCAATTGGGCCAGACACAACGGAAATATCCGTCTCGCCTCCGGCGGCAAGCGGCGCTTTTGACAGCGAAATGAATTCCTTACCGGCGGCAAGCCGGGCTGTCGCGTCAAATTCGCTCCCCAACGGCGGAACTACCCATTCCTTTGCCGATGCTGACAGCCGGCATCCGCAGGAAAGAAACGGAGCACCTACAATATTTTGCCAGCCGCCGCATAGTTCAAGATCCTCCGTGCCGGTATTACTGATTCGCAATGCGGAATAATGCACCGGCTCACCAGGAATAAGCGCATCAACCTTTCGAAACAGAAGCGGCATGGTATTTTCTGGAGCTTCAAGCGTGGAAAGCACCCACACGGCCCCGCTTTCTTCGTCTTTGCCTTTTTTTACAAAATTCCACCGGGCATTCGCCGTCCAGCCATTGACCGGATGGGTTATTCCGTCTGCAATGTGCCCTGAACCAAAATTGGGAAAACACGGAAAACTTCCTGCGCTATGATAGAGATGTTCAGATTTCCAATACGCGCCGTTTTCGGCATCGCTAAACGCTTTGGGCGAATTTGCCCGAAAATGCGGAATCCAATGGGCATTTATCTGGCGTTTTTCCTGCACAGCACAAAGCTCGGGAGTAAAACTTCCTATATCATCAATAAGAACCCGCAATAAATTGTGCTCAAGATAACTTGCATCCCGCCACCCCATCTCTCGGATACGGGTTACAAAAGCTTTTGAACGGGTTTTTTCGCTTAAATCCGGCATTGTTTTACTCCGTTAACGTGGTCGCATTCAATAAAATAATCGCGCCTTTGTCATTTTGCGTGATAATCTTGTCGCCCTGAAAGCTCACTGCCGCCCATTGGTGCACAATAAGTGTTGATTGAGACTGTTTTGCCAGATTTACATCAAACCGGGCAAGGTAATTCTTACCGCCTTGAACAGCAATTGCGTAAAGATTCGCTCCAGAAACCCAAATTTGCGTGTCACCGTTAAGTTCGTCTTCACCCTGTTTAATCACTTGCAGGGTCGAAGGATCAACTTCAACAAGCCGTGTTTTACCGCCTGATGTTGCCACAACAAGTGTTTTACCGCCAAGCATTGTAAGCGTACGCGCTGATGCCTGATTCACTGCCGAACTCTGCAATGTCATACCAGAAGCAGGATTTACTTTGACAACGGTACCCCGCGGATTAGCAGAGCTTGAAAGACGCACCGCTACAACACCAGACGGTGGCGGCGGTACAGCCTCAACAGCGCCCGCTATGATCTGACGCTGGTCGGCGGCAATCGTTTCACGTTCCTGCTGAGCTTCTTCGGATTTACGTTCTGCAAAATCTTCCATAGAGCGCGCTTGTTCCTGCGCTGCGGCAAGTTCCGCCGACGCTTCTCCAAGATCTTCCTGACGTGAAGCAAGCTCTGCCTCGTCTTTTTTGAGCTCCTCCTCGCGCTGTGCAAGTTCCGCCTTTTGCTGGGAGGTTGCCGCCTGCGCTTTTTGCTGCTCCAATTGGGCTTTTTCCGCGGCTATACGCTGTTCTTCCGCAGCAACGCGCCGGCTTTCTTCAGCAATGCGCTGTTCCTCCGCAGCATTGGACTGCCGTTGGGCAAGAGCGGTTTTTTCCGCCGCATCAGCTTCACGTTCTTTAAGTTCTACCATATCTTGACGGCTCGAAATTCCCCGGTCGGCTTCTTCCCGCATTTTTTCAATAACAGCCGCGTCAGTAATTGCTGAAGTATCAATCGCGCTTAAAGAACCAGGGGCGGCAGTCATTAACGGTATTACCATGAGAGTTTGTCCGGGCCATTCCCGGTAATTAAGGGCAATACCCTCTCTGCCCGCCGTAAGATCATTTAAAAGGGGAGATTTATACCGTTGCTCAAAATACGGCCGGTTTTGGCGGTATACAGCGTTATAAATTGTGATGTATTCGGCAAGCAAGACCGCATCGGCAGGCGAATACGCATAAGCTGTTTGAAGATACCCTTGAATGATAAACCGGAGATTACCAATGGTATCAACAGCGGTCCCTGATCCCAACCCAAAAATATCAGCGTCAAGTTTATCAAACTCGGGTGGATGCAGCCGGTGAATCACAAAATACCGGCTTAACGCGCCAAACGTAGCCGCACCGTTTCGCACAGCCGCGCCCGGCCCGCGCCCCAGCTCGACAATCTGCTCCCGGGTATCAATACGGTCGGGTACTGCCGTATTACTGATAAACTCAACCGGCCCGGCCGCTTTTTGCAGCTCGGCGGAATCGATCGCCTCCTGGGCGTAAAGCGCACCGTCCTGAAGCCAGAACAGAAGCGCTCCTGACAACACCACGGCGCAAACTACATTATTTTTCATCATATCATAGTAGTTTATCTGCTTTTACTATGCGTATCAAGCGGGGCGTCCGTGCTCAGCACCTCTTTTCCCGCACGACAGAAACAGTTTGTCGCGGCAGGGGCTTCGCGTGTTCCCTTTCGGACGAAACCGGTGCCGCGGGTGATTGAAGAGTGCGGCTCTTCATGTTACACTGTAAACTACACTGTAAAATGTGAGGGTATTGTATGGCAGAAAATAAAACAGACAAACGGTTAATTGGAACAGTAATACCTGTTGCGGCGTTGCGAAGCAAAGATTGTACCGGCTGCGGTGAATTTCTTGTTCTGATTGAATTTGCGCGGTTGTGCGCCGATATGGACATTGGGCTTTTACAGCTTCTTCCTGTCAACGATACCGGCTACGAAAGTTCGCCCTATTTTGCGCTTACCGCATTTGCGCTTAATCCGTTGTATATACGGCTTTCTGCCATCCCCGGCGCAGATGCTTTTAAAGACGGTATTGCTGATATCCGCACGAAATTTGACGCTGCGCCGCGTTTTTCGTACACCGGCGTTGCACAGGCGAAAATTGCCCTTTTGCGAGAGCTTTTTGCCGCGAACAAGGCCGTAATCGAAAAATCCGGCGATCTTAAAAAATGGATTGATAAAACGCCGTGGATCAAAACCTATGCGGTATTTCGCCGGCTTAAAGAGGCTAACAATCTTAAAAGCTGGCACGAATGGAAAGGCTTTAACACTGTTACCCGCAAAGAACTTGAAGCCTTATGGAACGATGCCGCCGCGGCCAACGAAAATCTTTTTTGGGCGTGGGTTCAATTCAATCTTGATCTTCAATTTCGTGAAGCCGCCCGGGAGGTTGCCCGGCTTGGCATTGTGTTGATGGGCGATATTCCCATTTTGATGAACGAAGACAGCGCTGATGTATGGGCATATCCTGAATATTTTAATAATGATTTTTCGGCAGGCGCGCCGCCAGATATGTACAGTCCGTCCGGCCAGAACTGGGGTTTTCCCATTTATAACTGGACGGCGCACGAAAAAGATAATTTTTCGTGGTGGCGTATGCGGCTTGCTGTTGCCGAACAGTACTTTGGCGCGTACCGTATTGATCATGTGCTGGGCTTTTTCCGTATTTGGGCGTCGTCACGGCGTAACAGTACGGCCAGGCTGGGACGGCTCATCCCGTCGGTACCGATAAAAACAAGCGACCTTAAAGCGCTTGGCTATGACGAAGGCCGTATACGCTGGATCAGCAAGCCGCATATCCCAACCGGCGAGCTTTACGATGCAGTTCATGCCCGCGGCGGCAATGACAGTGATGCGCAAGCCGCTTTTGACGCTGCGTTAGAACGTGTTGGCAATGAAGAACTATGGCTATTCAGTCCAAAAATTACCGGAGAACGGGACATTGAAGCTCTTAAAATCCACGAGGGAGCAAAAG
>JAITHM010000049.1 GCA_031279965.1 Spirochaetaceae bacterium | reverse complement strand
TTAGCAGTTAACGGCCGTCCGCCCAGCCCCGCGGTGGATTTTACAGTTTTCATAAAGGTCTCCTTACGTCAAATTAAGTTTTCAGTATAATATACCACAATTCAGGCGGCCTGTCAAGCAAGGACTGGCGGCTCTCGGCCAATCTCCCCTGAAATCTGGAAGGACGCGCTCGCCATCTTGCGCGGCTGTGCTCGGTGGGGTGGGGGCGTTGAAACGGCCGTCAGATAGGCCATGGCGGGCGCTTCGCGCCTGCATCCTCTTGAACAAGGAGCGTGGAGCGGTTAAACTACATAAAATGAACGCCGCAAAAGACCTAGAATTAGCTGTCATTCAAAAAAACACAAGCTCGTTCTGGTCGGGGTTGGCGCTTCTTTTTGTGGACATGGCCGCCATCATGCTCTGCTTTGGCAGCGGTTTTTTCATCATCAACCTGATTGATCATTCAATTATCAACTTTCGCTCATTTATAACATATTGGGTGTACCTGCCGGTGTTTACTTTCGTGTTTTACGGGGCGAAGCTCTATCCGGGCATCATGCTGCCGCCCGCGGACGAAGTACGGCGTGTTTCGCTCTGTGCTGCCTGTCTTTTTGCCGGCATAGCGCTCTCTATCGAAGTGGAAACAGATAATAGAACAGCGCTGTCGTTCGCCCTCCTCTCAGCTATTCCCTTTGCCATTATCGTAATCCCTCTTGCGCGAGAGATAGGCCGCCGGGTTTTTTCGAGCTTTCCGTGGTGGGGCGTGGGCGTTATCGTCTACAGCAACGGGAAGGAAGGCCGGACGGTTATCGACCGGCTGCTCGAACATCCTGAACTTGGCTATCGTCCCGTACTGATTGTCGATACCGGCGCGTGCGGCGGGGCGCAAGCGGGCGATACAGGCGCACAGGAAGCGTACCGCGGCATACCAAGCGCTCCCCCAACTGAAGAAACGCACTCGTTCATCAAAAAACGCGGCTATAAAACGGCAATCATTGTGGAAAGCCGGAATGTTGATATCAACGAAAATGCCCTTGCCAACTTTATTATGACCCATTACCGGTACACAATACTGATACCACACATCAAAATGACGACGGTCGCTGTGGCGGTGCGCGATCTGGGCGGCATACTCGGCTTTGCCTCCACCCACAACCTTACCAAACGCGGCAACCTGCTTATTAAACGCTGCACGGATATAGCCATCTGCCTTGTTTTTTCGCCGTTTATTTTTTTAGTGTCAGCTGCCGCCGCTGTTCTGGTAAAATTGAGTTCCCCGGGGCCGGTACTTTACGGACATAAACGGATAGGGCGGGGCGGCAAAGAGATTATTACTTGGAAATTCAGAACTATGATTGTTGGTGCTGATAAAAAACTGCACGAAATCCTCGGAAAAAATCCAGAAATGAAAGCGCAGTGGGAGCACAAGCAAAAAATCGACAACGACCCCCGCGTTACGGCAATCGGGAAATTTTTACGCAGGACAAGCATAGACGAAGTACCGCAGTTGTGGAATATATTTTTGGGCGAAATGAGCCTTGTAGGCCCCCGCCCAATAACTAAAGCAGAACTTGACAAGTACGGTGCTAAAACCTCCTACATGCTTTCGGTAACGCCGGGGCTCTCCGGCCTGTGGCAGATTTCGGGGCGTTCGGGAACAAGCTACGAAGACAGAATTATGCTGGACACTTACTATATCGAAAATTGGTCTATCTGGCTTGATGTATGGATACTGCTCAAAACCGCCGGCGCCGTTGCCGGCAAAAAAGGCGCTGTGTAATTTTGTTTTTATACAAACAATCAATTATTGGTAAAAATAATCAGAATTGAATATGGCGTATTGATGAGTGATACGCGCATAATGAAAGCTATGTTTGTCGCAGGTATAGATATGGGTACTCAGAGCATTAAAATAATGCTCTATGATTGGAAAGCAAAAAAAATTGCCGCAACAGCTCAGCAGGCACTTGACCTTATCGCTGAGAATGACGGTACGCGTGAGCAAAAAGCCGAATGGTACGCTGCGGCGCTTGATGCATGTTTTGCTTCTTTTTCGGCGGCGGAGAAAAGCGGGATTCGCGCTATCGGTATTTCAGGACATCAGCATGGGCTTGTCCCGCTGGATGCCTCCGGAGAACCGCTTTACAACGTAAAACTGTGGAATGATACATCGACGGCAGAGGAATGTTTGCTTCTTACCCAGGCTGCCGGCGGTGATGACGCAGTTATTAATGAAATTTGCAACTTAATGCTGCCGGGCTTTACCGCGCCCAAAATTTTATGGCTCAAACGCCATAAACCGGATGCCTTTGCAAAGCTTCATTATATTATGCTGCCACATGATTATCTTAATTGGCTTTTTACCGGAGAATATAAAGCAGAACAAGGGGATACATCAGGAACAGCCCTTTATAATGGGAAAAACCGCGCATGGTCTGAAAAAATATGCCATGCCATCGACAAGAAACTTAGCAGTATTCTTCCGCCCTGTATTAATTCTGATGATCCAAACGGCTTTGTTACCGAAAAAGCCGCGCATCGTTTTGGAATTCCGGCGGGGATTCCCGTGTCTTCCGGCGGCGGCGATAATATGATGGGCGCTATCGGTACCGGCACTGTAGAAGACGGTTTTTTAACAATGAGTCTGGGTACTTCAGGAACATTATATGGATATTCTGATACCTCAATTGCCGACCCCAAACACGGAATTTCAGGATTTTCTTCATCTACAGGCGGGTATCTCCCGTTGCTTTGCACGATGAATTGTACGGTAGCAAGCGAAGAGATCCGTACGCTCTTTGATATGAGCGTAAAAGATTTTGATACGGCGGCAGCGGAAGCGTCCGCAGGGGCTGATGGTGTTGTTGTTCTGCCATTTTTTAACGGTGAGCGCACGCCCAATCTTCCCGCAGGACGTGCCAGTATTATGGGAATTACCAGTGCCAATTCATCGCGCAAGAATATTGCCCGCGCCGCACTGGAAAGCGCAATTTTTGGAATGCGCGGCGGTCTTGATGCGTTTAATGCTCTGGGATTTAACGCACGCGAGATACGCATCATTGGCGGCGGCAGTAAAAGCGCCGTTTGGCGCCAGATGGCGGCTGATATTATGAATCTGCCCATCAAACGGCCGGAAAATGATGAAGCTGCGGCAATGGGTGGCGCACTCCAGGCATTGTGGTGTCTTATGAAACATGAAGGCAATCCTGGCAACATCGCAAAATTGTGCGCTGAGCATATAACGCTCCGTGATGGTGAATGTGCAATGCCAAATCCAGCTCAGGTTGCCGCTTACACGCGCGCTTATGCGGAATATAACCGTTAATTAACGGCGCTTACCCCGCTTTACAGCCGTTAATGCTTTCTTCTGGTTTATGTTCTGAATCAACAAGAGCTTCCCAGCGGGCAATGGCTTTGTCAAGCTCGTTGTTGAGCGTTGCAAGAGCCGTTTGAGCTTTTTTAGACTTTTCTCCTGAACTGTAGACTTCAGGTTGGGAAAGCTGTAGCTCAAACTCTATTTTGCGCGCCTCCAGCGATTCTATTTCTTCAACAAGCGCAGCTTCTTCACGTTCACGGCGTCGGCGTTGGGCTTCCTCCTGTTTACGTTGTTCACGAAAGAGGGCAGGGGACGCTGCTTCGGGGCAGCCCCCCCGCTGAGGCCCCGCGTCTTGTGGAGTGGCAGTATACAGGAGGCCATCCTGAAATCCTTCAAGAGCTTTTTTTTCGATATAGTAAGCATAGTTACCATAATAAAGCGTGTGCGAGCCGGAACGAAGTTCAAGTGTTTTTGTTGAAAGCGCTTCCATAAACGCACGATCGTGTGAGACAAAAACTATCGTACCGCTCCAGGTCAAAAGTGCGTTAAGAAGTATGTCTTTTGTGCTCAGATCAAGGTGATTTGTCGGTTCGTCAAGCACCAGAAGATTTACTGGACGAAGCAGCAGCGCCAAAAGTGCAAGACGGGCTTTTTCACCGCCAGAAAGCACATTAAGATTTTTGTAAACATCATCACCGCGAAAAAGAAATGCACCCAGCATATCGCGGAGTTTAGGGATAAGCGCTGTTGGGCTTTGCGCTTCAAGGTAATCAAGGATACGGTCATTGCCGGTGATTGTTTCTGTTGTATCCTGATTAAAATAGCCAACACTGATGCCCGATCCGTAACGCACTGTGCCTTCAGTCTGCGGATCAACTCCCGCGATAATCCGAAGCAGCGTCGTTTTACCTGCGCCGTTTCTTCCGGCAACAACAAGACGCTCTCCTGCTTCAAGTGTTATGTCCACGTTATTAAGGACGGTCGTTGTCCCATACCGCCGGCAGACACCCTCCAATGCAAGAGCAATACGCCCTGAATGAGGCGGCGATGGTAGCGTGATGGCTATGGGATGGAGGTTCTCCGGCAGTTCTATCCGCTCCATCCGTGCAAGCATTTTGATGCGCTCTTGAACCATTGCCGCTTTTGACGCTTTATACCGGAAACGGCGAATAAGATCTTCTGTCTTTGCGATTTCTTCCTGTTGGGCGCGGTAACGGGCGGTCAAACTTTCAAGTTCTGTAGCGCGGCGTTTTTCATAAGCTGAGTAATTACCGCTATAACGGGTTAACGTTCCCTGAAAAAGTTCATAAACCTCATTTATTGTAGTATCAAGAAAATAACGATCATGCGAGACAAGCAGGTATGCCCCTTTAAATCGTCCAAGATAGTCTTCAAGCCAGAAACGCGCTTCAATATCAAGATAGTTTGTCGGCTCATCAAGAAGCATAATATCCGGCGATGAAAGCAGTACTTTGGCAAGTGCAATACGCATTTGCCAGCCGCCTGAAAATTCCTCACACTGCCTCGAAAAATCAGATTCACTAAAACCAAGGCCTACGAGGATTTCCGAGCTGCGTTTTTGCCGGAAATAATAGCCGCTTTCTTCAACAATCGCCGTAAGTCGGTGCTGAGCTTCGAGCAGTGCGGCAGTTTTTGCATCATCCTGTGTCGCGCCGGCCAATTCATCGCCAAGCCGCGCCGCTTCGGCAAGAAGTACCCTAATGTGGTCAAACGCAGTATCGGCTTCTTCGGCAAGTGTGGTATCATGATGAAGTACACCGGATTGAGGCAGATAGACAGCCCGCGCATTTTTTTCCAATATACATTCACCCGAGTCGGCCTGTAAACGCCCTGCAAGTACCGAAAGCAGGGTTGTTTTACCCGAGCCATTCGCCCCCGCAAGCGCCGCCTTACTGCCATCTTTAAGAAAGATTGTACATTGCTTTAAAATGTCACGGTCACCAAATGCCAAAGATACGCTGTTTGCCTGCAAAAATGCCATAGTAATAGAGTAGCGTGCCTAACGCCGGACAACCAGCGCATATACATGATAGAGAAATAAATCCAGATAAATTTCTGAAAACTGTGCGGATTTACGTGTTGCAATATCGTATTCCGCCGTCAACGCAATAAGCGTATCCGCCGCCCTGTCACCATAGATACGGCGTGCACTGCTATAATCTTTTTTGCCAAGCGCCGTAATGCCGGCCTTGCGCAATTCAAAATCAGTGTCACTACCGGTGCGGACAAGTTCGCAGTAATCACGAAATTTCCTCAATGCCGGCGCGAGCTTCCCAAAAATTTCCTGCGGAGAGGTCTGGGCGGCAAGCAGTGCACGGGCAATGCTTAAACTTCGAGGAAAATCACCCCGCGTGATAGCTGAAAAAAGTGTGTAAGCGCTCTCCTGTTTGCTGTGTGCAAGCAAGTGTTCAATTGTTTCTTCAGTAATGAAAGATTGGGCATTTTCTCCGCGAAGAAAAAGGGCGATCTTTGAACATTCCTGACGGAGCGCATCGGTGTTATTTTCCACAAGTTCAAGTACGGCGGCAACAGCGCGCGCATCAATGGTAAAGCCGGCCTGTCTAAAAAATTGTTCGACATAGCGTGTTTTTTTTTCTTCGAATAATTCCCAAAAAATTTTTTTATGATCTTTCTGTTTTTCAAAACATTTTTCAAGAGCGCTTTCTATTTTAGTTTGATCAGAAATCAGAATTACTATTGTATCATTTTGCGGGGCATTAAGGTAATCACATACCGCGGTTACCTCATCTTTTTTTTTGATGAGCTCGGCATTTTTTACCAGCAGAAGACGTGCATCGGCAAAAAGCGAACCGTTAAGCGCAATGGACAGAATTTCAGGAATGGTATTTTCTCCCACATAAAATGACGTCTCTTCCGGCGGTGCGCCGCCGCAGTTTGCAGCCAGCATTGAACGAAGTGAATCTATCGCTTCCTTTTTTTCTCCCAGCTCAGGGCCCAAGAAAAGATAACAACTTCCTTTTGGCATGGTTAATATGTCCTGTAAACACCCGCAAGGCGTCCTAAAATATGAACTTCAGTACAGTAAATAGGCTGATAGGCAGGATTTTCTGATTGCAGTTTAATCCGGTGCGTCTGGCGGTAAAAACGTTTTAATGCACGGCCGCCGTCGTCTAAATCCACAACAACAATATCACCATTTTTTGCCGTTTCACGCTGTTCAATAATAACTGTATCTCCTTCCATAACACCAATGTCTTTCATTGAATCGCCGCGGACTTTAAGTGCAAAATACCGTTTGCGGGCTTTAAGCATGGTTTTATGCAGCCATATAAAGCCATGCTCCTTTTCTTCCGTAAGAATACGTTTGCCCGCGGCAACATCACCAAGTATCTGAATTTTTTCAAAGTTGTCCTGCTCGTTAAAGTTGTCTTCTTCTACAAGTTCCAGTGTGCGTGAACCATGATCAAGCATTTTAAGCCGTTTCTTTTTTTTTAGCGCGGCAACATGGTCAAAAGCGCCTTTGGGTGAAATAGCAAAATGCCCTGCTATTTCACGAATAGTAGGCGGATAACTATGACGGTTAATATATGTCTTTATGTAGTTCAATACTTCGTATTGTTTTTCTGTTAGCTTTATCATAGGATTTCACTAGCGTACAGCACACCATTATTATCTTGCAATTAAAATTTATAACGCGGCCTTACAATAACTTTTTTAATCTCGGAATTATCCCCTACCCATACCAATTTATTGGTCTCGATATTGGTTAATTCAGCTCGTACAAAATAAGTCCGCACAGTTTGATTACCGGCCATATCAACCATAGTTTTAACTGAACCGGTCATAAGAAAATTCGCGCCAAGCTCCCGGCCCAGCCGCGCCGCGCTTGCTTCGCTTGCATTGGTCTGTTGGCTTGTTCGTTCCGCGCGAATTTGTTTGCGCACCCGGTCACCCGCAACAAAATCAAGTTTGTTACTGTCTAAAATTGCTTTTTCCATTGCTCCTGAAATAATGGATGTATCAATCTTCTGTTCGTCGCTGTCATTATAGAAAACACCAACCAGTACAACCGGCGTTTTGCCCTTAAAGCCTGCAATGGCATCATTGACCCGCGCGGAGTTAAGACAATCCTGTATTAGTGATTTACAGACTATCCTTACATCGGTGTCGTTCCAGTATCCACTGATGTCAATTTGCGCACCGGCATCAACACGGGTAACCTTGGGCATTGATGAACATGACACAAACATATAAAATGCCGCTGCTGAAAGCAAATTCAGCATATAAAATGAAGTGCTTATTTTGTTTTTCATAATGAAAGACAGAATAATGTAGAGATTTTTTTTTGTCAAGAAGTTGAAAAGCTAAAGTTGGAATTTTTAAAAATTTTTATCTTTGTTCCTGATTTTCATATTTTTATATATTACAGGAATATATTTATCCATAATTGGGTCATTTTTTTCTTCATTTCTATCATGGTCATAAAAATCCTGCATTGGTCTTATAACATTGAAGTCAGCTCTTCCCCTCTCCCTTTTTTGTAAAAACTCTTCATACGATTTGATAAAATAATGATTGATCCTTAGTTTATCAAATA
>JAITHM010000032.1 GCA_031279965.1 Spirochaetaceae bacterium | reverse complement strand
AAGCTCGAGTCGGCGCTTGGCGAGGCGCGCGGTATCGAAGAGCCGTTCGCGCAGGCTAAAGCTTTCGACGAGAAGGTAAAGGCCGCTATGGCCTCCGTGCGGGACAAGGCGGACGCTCTGGAGCGTATTGTCGCGAAGAGCGATTGGCCATTCCCCGGCTACGAGGATCTCCTTTTCAGACTCTAAGGCAACGCTGATTAACTCATGCGCGGCAATCTTGCCGCGTCTTTGGGCGCGCTTTTTCGCCGCAAAGCCTCGCCATAAACCCATTATGGCTGCGTTTTGCGGCTTCAAACCGCGCTCCAAATGCTTGCAATCTTGCCTGCCCCTAGTTAATCAGTGTTGCCCTAGCTTTCGGCTAAGGCCGCGTCTGTACCGCCGCGGCCTTGGCTTGAGCTTTTTTCACGTCGTGCAAAAGGTGCATCTCCCGCTCCCTTCCTTAATTATTCGCTAAATGGCTTTTTCTTTTTTAAGTATTTTTTTTCTATACCGGTGATGAAATTATTTTTGGCTATGTCAAACAGGGTTGCGAATGTTTTTGCAAGCATTGTTTTTGTTTCTTTGTCAAATTGCGTCAGCGAGGCTATCATCAAGCGTGCGTTTTTCAGCCAATCCGCGCCTAAATCAGGTATGGAGGTTGCGTTCGTCGACATGAGCAGCTCGAACAATGCACCGATGAATTTTTGCCGGTGCTCGTAGTCCATCGATTCGAGCCAGGCCATGAGCGTTTTGTTAACAAAGCGGCTCTGCGGCGTTATCGTGTCCAGTTCGTAAAGCTCGCCACGCCGCACTTGCCACAAAAACGGGTTGTGCTGCAAAAAACCTGACTCTCCGCTTTTAACAACATAGAATTCGCGGTGTTCAAACAGAAGGCCGATGATGGAATCCTGCGGTATATACGAAATTATCCTGTTTTTGATGTCGCGGTATTCAGTGCTCGCCGCTACTTTTTGGGTAAACCCGGGGCCGTCGTTATTGTATATGCGGATGATGCGTTTTTTGAGTGTTGTCTGGCAGAACGCGCCTGCATACACGGCGAGATTGCCGCCTTTTGAATGGCCGCCCAGGTAGAATGCTCCCTTAAACCGCCGCGTAACTGTTTCCATATAGCGCAGCGCTTCTTCTTGCGCAGGTATGACATTGGTAAATATCATATTGAAATCTTCTTTCCAGCCGACAAGTGAACTGTCCGTCCCCCGAAACGCGATGTATGCGTCACGGCCTTTTTCCGGCAAAAACGTGACGGCAGAAAATTGCAGTTCTGCATTTGTATCGATGTGATTGACATACGCCGCAATGCGAGTTTGTTTGTAGCGTTCGCTGTTTTTTATTGCAACAAGCAAGTTAGTCTGATCGTCTTTAAAAAAATAGTACATGTTGAATTTTTGAGGATTTTTTTGCGCCTGGTACAAGAGTGCATCCACGGCATCATACAAAAGCATATCGCCTTCATCGCCGAGTGTACCGCACAGACCGTCGAAGGGGTAGTACGCCAGCACGGAAAAAATAATGTTGTCGACCGGATTGAATGCCGCCTGCGTGAACAGTAAGTCGCCGCGCCAGTCGAGGTATTCCAAAAGCCCCGCCATGCACATACAGTATACGATACACGTACAGTTTTCAACAAGGATAGAGAAATAACTCTGCGGCGGCGGCAAGTTTGTGTTGATTTCTGTATTATATATGCATGAAATATTTACCTGGAATTCTTTGTACTGTATTTGGAATTGCTTTAGGGGCATGTTCGGAATTCAATCCTTCATTTAGCAGGTTTCTTGAACGCACAGATGAAACAATGAGGAATCCGTCTATACCTAAGGGAACGGGAACTTTTTCGTGGGACATTCGTTTTCCTCCCGATGAGTTAAATCCGCAAAAATCTTATGTCAATGAGATGTCTTCATACTTTACGTTGCGCGCGGCAGCAAACGGTACTGATGTTCTAAAACTTCCCTCAACATGGCTTAACAGCACTGTGGGACAAGCTGTAGGCGGACCTGTTAAACTTCCTGCTGGAAGTTATTTTCTTCATCTTCATCTGGCAAATGATTATTCTTATGTGCTTGATACGCCGATTATTACGATTACCAATAACGGTAACTATGTTTATTATGGCAGCGGCAACGGAAATCAACAAGCATACATTGCTGCTGATTTTACCCCTTACGCCAAACTAACGGCTAATCTTACCGTCGTAAGCGATGTTCCGGTTACTCCGGTCAGCGCCGAGCTTTCGTTTCATCGTATGGCGGATGCAAGCGATGCGGCGCTGCCTAAACCGGGAGGCGATCCTGACATCCGCAAGTTTTCGTTAACTGCTTTAAAACAGTCTTTTTCGTCTGTTGGCTGGACTGCACTGCCGGAAATTGGAAATGGCGATTCTGAATTTTATGCAAAAATTATCATTATTGATATTAAAAATAGAAGATTTACGAAAATATCACAGAAGTTCATTACACAGGGGCAGACGGTCACCGTTTCACTTGGAGACAGCGCCCACCCTGTTAATCTGCTTTCCCGCATTGTGGTACATCCGGCAACAGGAAATGGCACTGTACGCTTCGGCTCAATGGGTACTGACGGCGTCTACTATAGCCCGGCAGCCGGATATGGCGGGGCGGAAACGGAATGTTGGGTAACGCTTATTGCAGAACCGGCTATTCAGCATGATTTAAATGGCATTACAGTAACGAGCTCCCCTCAGCTTGATTCCGCCCATGCACTTAGATCAAGCTCGACTGCCGCAAATGAATTTGAATTTATTATGCCAAAGATTGATGCGGGCACAACAGTTACCATTGATAGTGATTTTTTCCAGACACCTGCCGTTGTTCGTGCGGTAAGCCAGACGAGTATTCCCAATTCGATTATATTCGGTTACTATACCTGGCTTGACGATGCCGTTAGAAACAGTACAGGGACGCAAACCCTCAAACTGCTCAAAGATATTGTCGCAGATACAGGAAGCACAAGTGAATTTGTTCGGGGAGGATCAGGTCCTATTACCATTAGCGATACCCAAAATATTACATTGATAAGTTCCGATTCACTTATAATTTCACGGGGAGCTTCATATACAGATCATTTTTTTGATGTTGAAGGTGAATTGACGCTCGTGGCAGACAGCGGCAAAATGCTGATTCTTGACGGCGGAAGCCAGAACACCGTACCCCTTTCGGGGAATGCGCCGCTCAGAGTAGCCGGCGGTACGGCAACGCTTAATCAAGGTGTTATTATCCGCAACAACCGGACGCCGGCAAATGGCGGCGGCATCATTGTTGAAAAAGGCAGTTTGAAAATGTACGGCGGCTCAATAGAAGGTAATGCCGCTTCCGGTGCAGGCGGCGGGGTATATCTTACCGGATCTGGCAGCCCCATGCCGGTTTTTGAATTTTCAGGCGGTGCAATAACGGCGAATACCGCGGCGCACGGCGGCGGCGTAGCGGTAGAAAACATGGGGGGCAGCGCCGTGTTCGCCATGAACGGGACAGCCGTTGTTACCCCAACGCCGTTAAATGATGTTGCTTTACTTGATGCTGCTGCATTTATTACAATTACCGGCGGCCTGACCGGTGCGTCACCCGCCGCACGAATTACCCCGTCGGTTTATCCGGCGGCAAGCACGACAGTTAAAGTCCTCGATGCCGTTACTGACGCGCTTATCCTCGCAAACTTTGACCGTTTTACTGTAACCGATCAGGCCGTTCCAGCTCTTCGCTGGGCGATAACACCGCTTACCGGCATAAATCGCGGCGGCTTTCTTGCCGCACCGGTCATTTCGGCCGCCATCACCACGCTTGACACGATTAACTTTCCAGGCGGTCATGTCACGCAGGGGACAAAAACCGTTACCGTTGATGTGACAAAAAACAGCGCTCCGTTAACATCTTTTAATGCCTCTGGCATCATGGTAGAAGCGCGTAAAGGCGGGGTTTCGGTCTATCCGCAGGCAAGTAAAGTTTCAGGCTCAAATCAATTTTCGTTTGCGTTAGGATCTTCAGGCAACTACGAGATATTTGTCACGTTGCAAATAAATAATTCAACGATTTATTCCGGCTCGTTTACGCTGAATATACCATGACCAGTGAACCGCTTTTCCCGCCGCTCAAGGCTCCAACAGCAGAGGCGCTCAATCGGCTCTGTGCCGCTATTGAGAGGGTATTTCCTGTGCCGGATCATTTTGTTCGCGCCATTCCCGCCGACATAGCTCTGCTTTCCCGTCTCCTTACTTCGGAACGGTCTCAACGGCGCGACGGCTACCTGACAAACCCGCGTTTTCTTTCGGCTTACACAAGATACTTTCTGCCGTGGAATGTGTTCAGGCTTACGCGGCTTTTTTCATCGAGCGCAGTATCTTCTGAATTGCACGCTGTTTTACATGAAGGAGCCACAATTATCGATCTGGGATCCGGCCCGTTAAGCCTTCCGCTTGCCTTGTGGACAGCCTTTCCAGAACTTCAAAACTATGCGTTTACGCTGTACGCCGTAGATGCTGCACGAAAAGCGCTTGCGGCGGGTAAGCGGCTTTTTGCGAATACTGCCGGAACAGATACCCCATGGCATATCATTACACGGCAAGGCCGCTTTGGCGCTCTTTGTGATATTCCACCGGCTGATCTTGTCACTGCGGTTTATATGATTAATGAAGTGACGGCGGCAATTCCCCAGGCGGACACGGCGGCGCTTTCTGCCCGCGCACATCAGTTTGCTGTGCAGCTTATCAGACTCTGCGCTAGAGAAGGGGCGATTCTTGTTGTTGAACCAGGCATTCCTCGTTCCGCACAGTTTATCAGCATGCTTAAATCAGCTTTTGAGATGCAAGGATTTTATGCCGCTCTCCCCTGTCCACCGGAAAGCACCTGTTGCATGCGAGGTGGAAAACGCGGCGCGAAATGGTGTCATTTTTCTTTTGGAACAGAAGACGCCCCGCCGGCACTGCACGAGGTTTCATGGCGCGCCCATCTTCCAAAAGAAAAGGCCGTACTCAGTTTTTTACTTGTCCGGCGTACCGCCGCCCGCCGGCACACGTCGGGACATGCCATTCGTGTAATCTCTGATCCGTTCCCCCTTCACGGCGGCTGCATAGGCCGTTATGCCTGCTCTCAGGCAGGCATGATACTTCTTCGCGGTGCGGATGCCTTGGTTCAACTTGGCTCCGGCACGCAAATTTTGTGTGATGAGCACCGCTTTGCCGGCAAAGATCCTAAATCAGGGGCACTCATCATGGATTTTCCTGCTTAATCAATGCTGCCAAGCGGTGCCGGCTCTTTAAGCTTTTTTATGCCGGAAAAAGCAACCAGCACGCCAAGAATCAGCAACAACACGGCAAAACCCAACTGCAAGCCATCAGCATCCCAGTTGAACGATCCGGAAAGAATGCGCCCGCTTTTTGCCCTGATGGTAATGCACAGCGCAGTAAATGTAACGGCGAGCATCACGGCGGCAGGCAGATACAGCATCTTCCCCTGCCGTTTTGTTTTTTTAAGAAAAACAGCACAGGCGATAAGCCCTAATGCGGCAAGGAGCTGATTTGCCGAACCAAAAAGCGGCCAGATGTTCTGATAACCGACAATT
>JAITHM010000016.1 GCA_031279965.1 Spirochaetaceae bacterium | reverse complement strand
GAGCACCTGACGAAACAAGTACCGCCTGCGTTCCTCCGGCAGTTAATGCAGCGCATTGCCCGGCAAACGTTGCAAGAAAATCAAAATCTATCGTTCCATCCGCTCCGGTAAGTGTCGTGGAACCGAATTTAAAGACAATTTTTCGCGCATGTGCAACGAGATCACGAATCATTATGCAAAGAGGCCCGCATCAGTGTGGGGCAGAAAACATGCCGCGACGAACTCATCCATATATGCCGGATGTGACGAAAGTTCAATATAGGTCATGCTCCGCGCAATTTCGTTTGTTTTTCGCGCGGCACCGCGCGAGGTGAGCATTGCATACGCCCCCGAAAGCGAGCTATTGCCTATGTAAACGTATTTTTCGCGGGGCAGTTTGGGGAACATTCCAATCAATATTGCATGGTCTATATCGATGCCGCTCCCGATGCCGCCAGCCACATATACGGTTTCGATAACATCACTCGACATATCGACAATAGCAAGCATCGTGCGAATTGCCGAAAAAATCGCCCCTTTCGCCCGGATAAAGTTATCAATATCGGCTTCGCTCAGCACGATGTCGCCGCCTGTGGCGCTTTCGGCGGCAAACACCACCACATAGCCCGAACCGCCATATTCATCTTTGACGATGCGCTTCCCTTCGCTGATAAATTTTCCTTTGGCATTGATAAGGCCGCACCTGAAAAGCTCGCCGATGATGTCAATAAGCCCTGAGCCGCACAGTCCCGCCGCCTTTGTTCCGCTTTCGCCTATTATTGTTAGTTCCGGCTCGCCGGCGGTGTTTATCGCGCATTTTTCGACAGCGCCAGTGGTCGCCCGCATTCCGCAGGAAATCTCGCCGCCTTCAAAGGCAGGTCCGGCCGAACATGCACAGGAAAACAGAAACTCCATGTTTCCAAACACAAGCTCTCCGTTAGTTCCCAGATCAACAAAAAGCGAAAAATTTTCTTTACGGTAAAAATCCGCGGCAAGTACGCCGGCGGTAATATCGCCGCCAACATACGATCCTATCGCCGGCGCAATAATCGTATCTGCCTGCGGATTGACCGGCAGGCCAATTTCGCCGGCGTTCAGACGAGGCGTGTCAAAAAACGCCGGCACATAGGGCTCCAGCCGTAAAAATTCAGGAGGCGTTCCCAGGAAAAGGTGCGTCATCGTTGTGTTCCCCGCAACGGCCACGCGGTAGACGCACCCGGTATCCAGTCCCGCACTGGCGCACAGGCGGCGGATCAGCGGCGAAAGACATTCATCAATTATTGCACAACGCAGCCGTTCAAGGCCGCCAGGTTTTGTGCTTTCGATAATACGGTTAATCACATCCGCCCCAAAACGAATCTGCGCGTTCCCGCCGGATGCTGCCGCTATAGGCCTGCCCGTAGTCAAATCGACAAGCAGGAGAGACACTGTAGTCGTCCCAATGTCGATGGCAAGACCGGCAAGGGCATGGCCGCCTTCCGCATCGCACCGCACATCGAGCACGGTTATGGCACCGTCTTCTTCACGCCGGAGCACTGCTTTTACCGTAAAGTTCCCTGTTCGCACTGCCTGGGGAAGCCGGCGTAGTGCAGAGAGCCCCAGTCTGATTGATGTTTCTTCCACGTTTTCGGCAGCGGAAATCGCCGCGATAAGGCGTCCCGCATCGGCCTGGGCATCATCCAGCGAAGGCGGCGTAAGTGTAATCTCGCATAGTTCAAGGCTGCTGTCACCGAAAAAGCCAAGTTCGTTCAGTGTGGCGCAGAGGGCAGCAAAGGCTGTTTTTTCGCGCTCGCCGGAAAAATCGGTAACGCGGATACGGCTCTGAAACGCCTGCGCCGCCGCCGGCACGAAAATTTCCACATCGCCGGTTGGCTTATGAGCGCAGGCAAGCCGCCATCCTTCATTCCAGTCCTCGTTGGTAATATATTTCGATTTTTCGCCGTCAAGCGTACCGGAAAGGAGTCTAACACGGCACTTCCCACAAGTACCGTTCCCGCCGCACGGCGCATCTATCGCAACGCCAGCACGTTTTGCCGTATCGAGCACGCTCTCGCCAGTACGCGATTCAACTTTGAGCACCCCGCCATCTTCGATTTTAAAGTTAAGCGTCATATAAAGCCTCTCCGTAGAACCATGTTACCACAGGTTTTCTGCTGCGAATAGAGGTAGGCGGCAGATGCACCCAAATGAAGTCTCTAAATGTCTTGTGGTTTAATGCGGAAGTATACTATACTTTGCACATGCGGGTTTTGGCAAAAGATATGAAAAGCGCCGCGGAGGCAGGCAGCAAAAACGTTGAAGCTTTGGGCTGGGTGCACCGTATTCGTGAACTTGGCGGCGTAAATTTTGTGATACTACGCGACCGAAGCGGGAGCGTGCAGCTTGTATTCAACGAAAAAAGCCCCCTTACCCTTGAATCAGTGATTAGAGTTGAAGGTGAACCGGCTCTCAACGATAAGGCGCCGGGTGGGGCTGAATTACGTGTTAGCAAGCTTGAAGTTCTTAATCAAGCGGCGCCCGACCTACCCTACCAGGTAAACGGCGATCCAGCCAAAATAGGGCTTGACGTGCTTCTTGACAATCGTATTCTTTCACTCCGCAATCCTAAAATTCGTGCAATTTTTAAGGTGCAAGCAGTTATTATTGAGTCATTTTCTGCATATTTACGCGCCAACGATTTTACCGAGATTAAAACAAGCAAGCTTGTTTCAGGAGGTACCGAAGGGGGAACCGAACTGTTTGCTGTTGAGTACTTTGAGGACAAAGTCTATCTTGCCCAATCCCCGCAATTTTACAAAGAAGTGATGGTTGCAAGCGGACTTGAGCGCGTTTTTGAAGTTGCTCCCGCTTACCGTGCGGAAAAACATGATACCCCCCGGCACCTGAACGAGTATGTCTCGATGGATGTCGAAATGGGATTTATCGAATCAGAACGAGACCTTATTGAACTTGAAAAAGGGCTTCTCGCATTTGTTTTTGAAGAATTGAATAAAAAATGTGCCGAAGAGATTGCGCTTTGGGCACCGCAAGGAGCGTCAGTTCCTCTGCCTGAATCAGTTGCTACATCTCCTGTGCTTGGTCACGAGGAAGCGCTTGCCATTGCCAATAACGAAGCCGCCAAATATCAAAAAGGCCGGCTCTTTGACATTAATCCCGAGGCCGAAGTCCGGCTTTGTGCGTGGGCAGAGCGTGAGCATGGAAGCGCGTTGGTGTTTGTCAACGAATTCCCCCGCCGGTACCGGCCTTTTTACACCTATCCGCTTGATGCTTCGCGCACAATGAGTTTTGACGCACTTTTCCGCGGCCTGGAAATCACAACCGGCGGAAGAAGACAGCACAATTATGATGATTTTATTGAAGTGTTACCCAAATTTGGCCTAAAACCAGAATTTTTCCCCGGGTACATGATGTTATTGCGTCATGGCTGCCCTCCACACGGCGGTTTTGCCATTGGCTGTGAACGGCTTACCGCCAAAATATTGGGCATTGCCAATGTTAAAGAAGCCAGCCTCTTTCCCCGCGACCGCAAGCGCATAACACCGTAACGCCGGTTTCAAAAATTTTATGACAAATGCTTGAAAACAATCAAAATATATGATTTACTGAAAACACGCGAGATTAGCTCATTTGGATAGAGCGTCGCCCTCCGGAGGCGAAGGTGGCACGTTCGAATCGTGTATCTCGCATCAAGGGGAGACCGTCATTAAAAAATCCACGCGTTCTATCATTCTGCTCTTGGTGGTTATCCCGTTTGCTCAAGCAACCGCTCAAGAAACAGCCGCTGGTGAAGGCGCGAATGCAGCAACACAAACACAGGCAGCGGCTCCAGAAAATACAACCACAGACGAAGCTCCTCCCGAAGCCGAGCCCGAACTTACCGAAGAAGAGAAACAAGCATTAAAAGAAAAACAGGATCGTGACCGCCTTCTTGAACTTGATATTAAAACATCAACGCTTATTGAACTTGCCGACTGGAGCAAAGAACTTGGACTTGGTGAGGGAGGGAGCCGAGAGGATATAGCAACGCGAATTCGCGGCCACTATGAACTGACCGCGCCGGAACCGAAGGAATGGGAACGCATTATTACAATTGAAAATGCCCGGACGACAGAATACTTTACCCTTGAATCTGTAGACGAAGAATATGCGCGTCTTTCCGGCGGCGTAACCATCAATCTGAAAGACGGCGATGCGATTCACAAGATTCAAGCATGGGAGATACTTTTTAACCGGACGCGCAATGTTGTTTCTGCTCAAGGCGGAGTGGTCTATAACAAAGAAGAAGGCGGCTCGATAGAAAAATTTACCGGCGAGTCGATCATCATCAATCTTGATACGTGGGTTGGCAGTTTTATTGATACAATTTCTGAGCGTTCAATCAGTTCCGCGGATACCGCATACCGTTTTGCCGGACAGGTCATTTCAAAGACAGACAGCGAAACTACCGTACTAAAAAACGCACGGGTAACCAATGCCAAAACGGAGGAGCCTTTCTGGTCATTAAATGCGTCCCGCATCTGGCTTTTTCCCGGTTCAGACTGGGCTATTGTTAACGCTGTCTTGAAAGTTGGTGAAATTCCTGTTTTTTATCTGCCGTTTTTTGTGTATCCTGCCGATGATGTTATTTTTCATCCGGTGCTCGGTTCGCGGACACGGCATGGTTTGTATGTACAAACAACAACATATTTACTAGGCAGGGGGTCTACCGATCCGCTCAAGGCAAATTCAATCTCTAAAATACTTGGTACCGGTGATGGCATGGAAAAAATTCGTGAGGGGCTTTTTTTACGGAGCACCGGAAAAAAAGAAACACGCCCAAATGATAAAACGGCATCGCTTCTTCTTGACGCATATTCTAAACTGGGTTTTTATACTGGCGTGGATCTTAATATGCCTAATCTTATTTTTCTTAGGACATTTAAGTTTTCCGCCGGCTTTGGCTGGACACGAACACTTTACCGGTATGGGAATTTTTTTACTCCGTATGAGATTGATCTGCCGGAATGGGAAAGCGATTGGAATCATTCATATTTTTTTGGCAGGGAGGTTCCGTTCCGTTACCGGTTTAATATTGCGACATCAACGTCAGGGCGTTTTGGTTCGTTTGAATTAAAATTTCCGCTGTATTCAGATCCATTTATTGATGACGATCTTTATTTATATCGTGCTGAGCAAATAGACTGGATGCGTCTTCTAAAAGGCGGTTCACTTGATGATCTTGAACAAACTACACCTACGGTGATTGGTTCATATCAATGGAACTTGACAATGCGCCCTAATATTTCTACAAAGTTTTTTGATCCTTATGTTTCAACATTGGCGATTAATACAATTTCTACATTTCTTAGTTTTGTACCAAGCAGAGATATGAGCCGTGATAATATCAGTGACATAAGAATGCAGTTTTCGCCGGAGCGTCAGTTTTTTATACCAGATAAATATACGCTTTATGCAATTAGTTCTTCGATAGCGGGAACGCCGGTTTCGATAAACAGCGACGCCAAAATAAAACAAACGCCAACAGAAGCGCTTGCAAATATTGGAACGCCAATACCGCCCTGGGAAGACCAGACAGCACAAAAATCCCCTATAACGCCAGGAACAACAGGAACCCCTAAAGAATCTCCTTTTGAGTTTTCACTTAAACCGCCTACCCTTGCACAGTCATGGATGTTAAGCCGCAATAACGCATTAAAGTTTTCGTTCAATTACAACCTTAATCCTTCTTCGGCTACGGAAATTCAGTATTATACGAAAAAATTTTCAACTACAGAAAAAGGGACGGCAAAGGATATAGACTGGTCTGATTTTCAATCAATTCTGACAAACTTTAGAACAGACGGTTCAACAAGCTTTATGCTTTCCGAGGCAAATAACAATCTCTTCACTACCACGGTAGGACTTTCTGGTTCGTATCAGTGGCAAGGTCACAGCTATATTAGCGAAAAATTAACGCCTACAGAAAAAAGCGCGCTCCTTCTTACAGACTATCGCGGCCAGATATGGTCAATCAGTTCAAATTATAATTTTACGTTAAATCCTTTTTATTGGAGTCCCGTATGGAAATCTACGAACTTTCAATATTCGTTAAACAGTCTTGTTGCCCGCTCATCTTTTGATGAACAAAAATATAATACTGATAAGATTATACACAGCGGCATTGTAAATTACGAACCTGATCCGTCCTGGAAACTAGTGCATCTTGACTGGACACGTGAATTTATCAGCACACACCGTCTTACGGCAAATTTTGGGGCAAATATACGGGACAAGATGCAGAATATTTCGTTTTATACCGATATGCCGCCGCTCTACCGTTCTTTCAGCACCAATGCAACTGCACGTGTCTGGTTTTTAGAAAGCAACGCAAACATAATACTCCAAGAAGATACCGATGAAAATAAAATTGCCGCACGAGCAAGTGCCGAAAAAAAATATCATTATTTATATGGATATATATTCAGGCCGTTATATCTTACACAAACATTTAATTTTGGAAACTCGCGTTCGGCACGTTTTTATACCGTGTGGGATCCAGAGCTTGATCAATGGACAAATATAACGGCAACACTTGCCTACGGAACATTCAACACATCATATACTGCGGTGCGCATGTTTAAATATTATTATGATAATACCAAAGGAAAAGAAGGCTGGAAACAGGAAAGCACGGCGACAGGCGGTGAGCAAAAACTCTATTCCCGTGATTTTACGTTATCCTGGGCGCCGTCGTATAAATCAGCTCCTTTTTTTCATGATATGTTTACTTTTGCGTTTAATACACGTTCAAGCATAACTATTGATTTGCAGCGTTATACATATTCAAAATTCTCATTCAATATGGGCATTACGCTGGGCATCAAAAAGTTTCTTGATTTTTCAATGAGCGCGACATCAGAAAATGCGGAGATATACCGGTATATTCAGGATCTGCCGTTTTTTGATGATTTACGCAGCAAGATAGAAGTTGGCGCCGGTAAAGAAAACAATGTGCTGCTTGATCTTATTAATTCATTCAGATTTGATGACGAAGAACTTAGACGGCAGTCAGGTTTTAAGCTTAAGTCTTTTACATTTTCCGCAGTGCATCACCTTGGTGATTGGGATGCTTCGATAAGTGTTTCGTTAAGTCCTTATCTTGACAGTCCTGCCGGAAGTTCTCCCAGTCAATGGCAATATAAATTTCGTACAACATTTTCGTTTCTTGTACGGTGGCTTCCCATTACTGAAGTTGAAACACGTGTTGATTATGAAAACGAGAAATTTTTTAGAAAAGCAAGTTAATAATTATGTAAAGGAAGGTTTATGTACGCACAACGCAGAGAGAAAATTTACAATTGGATGGAAGAAGAAGGGATCGCTTTGGCCATCTTCGAGGATCATGAGTGTAGCCGGGATCAATCGGTGCGCTATCTTTCCGGCCAGCCCGGCGATGCGCTTTTGCTGTTATCGTCTTCCAGAAAAGCCCTTTTAATCCCATGGGATATTAATATGGCGGCACTGTATGCTGCTGTTGATGATATTATTCCCTATAACAAATTTGATCTTGACCCCTATCTTGCAGCGTGCGGTGCGGCGGCATATTTTAAAGTACCCTATGGCGGTAAAATTGAGATTCCTCCGGCAACTCCCTATCCGGCTTTTCTTAAATACGTCAATCAGCTTTCTGATTATGATGTGCTTTGCCGCACTGATGGTGTTAAGACAATTGTTGACGCGGCCCGTGCCGTGAAAGATCAGCATGAAATTGATATATATCGAAGCTGCTCGGAAAAAACCAATGAAATCATCGGCCTTCTGGAACAAAATGTTGCTGATAACACGCTTAAAACAGAGACAGATGTTGCTCTTTTTATCGAGGCGGAATGCCGGAAACGTTCCTGCGACGGCACCGGTTTTACCACATTGGCGGCCGGGCCATCGCGCAGTTTTGGCATTCACTGTTTTCCATCATTTACCGGAGCTCCTTTTGCCGCAAAAGGACTTTCTATTCTTGATTTTGGCATTGTTTTTCAGGGTTATACAAGCGATGTGACACTGACTTTTGTTAGAGCGCCTTCAAAAACACAAGAAAAAATGCTTTCGCTTATCGAGGCAGCTTTTAACCGCGCCTTTTCGATAGTTGCCGAAGCGTTTGCGCCAGAAAATCCTTCGCCGGCACTTCCTGCACGGGATCTTGCTTTGGCAGTTGATGTTCTTTTCAAGAAACACAGCGTTTTTATGCCGCACGGACTTGGCCATGGTATTGGTCTTGAGGCTCACGAAGCGCCCTACCTTCGGCGGACTCAAACGAATACGTATGTTCTTGAACGTGGAAATATTTTTACTATAGAACCGGGACTGTATGACAGCCGTCACGGCGGCTGCCGTTTGGAAAATGATATATTCCTTGGCGAACAGGGCGCCGAAATACTCACCCGGTCAAAAATTGTTCGTCTTTAACCCGGGCAAGGGGGCAGACGCACGGGCCGCCAAGACAAGCTTGAGGAACAAGAGCCGCCTCTGCGTCTGCTTTAAATGCAGCGCCTGTGTAAGGAGTGGTGATTACGCAGCGAAAAGCTGTTCCCGTGGTTATAGGGGGGGCGCCCCGGGCAGATACGGCCAGTTTTAGATAATTTTCTGCCGTTGCAAGGAAGCGCCCCGCTGCGTCGTGTGCCTTTTCTGCAATTGCCGTTACTGTTTTGCCGCACCAGAGGCCGATATAGCGGCGCTTCCCTTCTTCAGCAAGCTCAATAAGCGCTGCCGTTCTTTCTACAGCCTCGCGTTCAGGCACCCTGGCAGCCAGACCGGCGGCTTCGGTTCCTTTGCGTGGCGAGAATGGAAACGCATGAATCCAGGCAAACTCTGCCGCGGTGCAAAAATCCAGCGTTTCCTTAAAACGGGCAGGGCTTTCACCGGGGAAACCGGCAATAATATCACAGGCAATAAATGGTTTATCACGCAGGGCGCGAAGCTTTTCAATAATGGCGCACACATCAGCCGCCGTGTAGTTACGGCGCATCGCACGAAGCACCGGCGTGCTTGCTGATTGCACCGAAAGATGAAAATGCGGCCGAATGCGCGGGTTACGAAGCACGTCAAACAGCGCGCCGGTAAAAACAGGCGGTTCAAGCGAAGCAAGGCGAAGCGCTATGGCTGCCGTATGATCAAGCAGCAGATTGAGCAGCGCTGCAAGCCCCCTGCCGCCATCTTGATAGTGGGCAATATTTACGCCGGTCAGCACAGCCTCGGCAACACCGTCCCGTTCAAGTTCACGAAGCCGCACGCTCAGTGTTTCCGCAGAAACACTGGTGCTTGTGCCCCGCGCAAGACGCACTCGGCAATAGCTGCAGTGATTGTTGCATCCGTCTTCAATTTTAAGAAAAGCGCGTGACCGGAGGATAAGGGGGGGATGCCTCCCCCCTCGCTCCGTAGTCCTCGCTTCGCTGCGGTCTACTCCGCTGCCCACCTCTGCGGCTGTCGCCGCAGTTTTTTGGGTTACAAGAGAAAAGATTTCTTCTTTTGTGATGCCTACAAAAAGCCGGCGTGATGCAGGGGCAAGGTTGTCAATCGCTTCAAGTTCATGTTTATTAAGCCGTGCATAACAACCGGTTACTAAAACAAGCTGCGCCCTGCATACTTTGATGAGTTTACGAATAAGCCGCCGGGCTTTTTGGTCAGCTTTTGATGTGACGGTACAGGTATTAACAACATGAATATCCGCAGGCCGTGCATCTGCTGTGCCGTCAAATACCGTATAGCCTTGTTCACGAAACAACGCGGCAAGCTCTTCACTTTCCGCCTGATTAAGTTTGCAGCCAAGCGTCCAGAGCGCAACGGAACGACCGTGGCCGTGGTGCATCACTGAGTAAGGGTGCTGCGCAGGCGCTCCTGCCCGCGGCGTGCGTCGGTAAGGCTTGCATTAAGTTCAAGCGCCTGGTTATAGGCGCGCAGAGCTTCACGATTTTCACCAAGCATTTCCCGAATATAGCCAATCCGCGCCCACCAATGTGCGCTGTTGGGCACATAGTGGAGCGCCGTTGAAATAGCTATATCCGCATGTCTAAACCGCCCAAGCCGTATATAGATTTCACCCATATAGTAGTAAACCATATCGATGCGCTGGCCTTCGGGAGCGAGGTTAACATATTCCTGAAAGTATTGAAGCGCCGTAGAATTCCGTCCTTGAAAATAATCAATTTCACCAAGAATCTCGATTACGCGAACATCGTAGCGGGCTTTGCGGGCAACGGCGGAGGCATATTCAGCAGCTTCAGTATAGCGTCCCAGCTTCAAAAAACTCCAGCAAATAACAACATGCGATTCAATATTATCTTGATTTTCCGCAATTTCTTTTTGGCAAATCTCGACAGCGGCTAAATAATTTCCTTTACGGTATTCACTTAAAGCATCGGCGTACTGCGCCCAAAGCGGAACGCCGCAAAGCAGGATAAAAAAACCTACAAGCTTTGTTTTGATTTCATCTCGCATTTTCCGTTAAAAATACAACCTGTTTCAAAATTAATTTCCGGCGTCTCCACATTGCCTTCAAGCCGGCCAGACGGAGTAATTTCAAGCCGTACTGATGCGATTACATTGCCTACGACGGATCCGCGGATAATCACACGGGCGGCGCTGATATTCGCCTCAACAATCGCGTCTTCATCGATTAAAAGCACACCCTGCGCACTAATTTCACCGGATATTTTTCCGCGCACAAGAAAAGATTTCTCAAAGCTAACAACGCCGGAAAAATCAATGTCGGGTGACAATACCGTATCAAAATCATCTTCCAAAAGCACATCATTATGAATATCAGTCATAGCGTTTAAGCATATCTCAAAGCGGCTTCTCCCGTCTAGAGGAGCGTTGGGCAGAATTGAAAAGGCGAAGGAAGCATGCGGTGTGCGTTTCCTCCGCCTTTGTTCACTGACCGTGACTGCCTAACAACTATTTAAGCGTGGGCCAGTTTCCCGAAGAAACGCCGGAAAAGTCCCAGATGTCTGCATCCCAGTTAAGAGTCGCCGTCCAATAACCAGGCGTTTTCAACGTCTCTGCCGCGACAGTTTCGCCTTCGCGTCCGTCAGCGTTACTTGTCCTCTTCTGTTTTCTCAGCTTTCTTCGCTTTGTGCCGGTAGGCATATTTGATAAATACATTCAGACCACTCTGATTTTGCTCTGCGTTCGTTTGTTCAAGCGTATTAGTCGCGTAAAAATACCGTAATCCAAGCAAAAAACCATTCTTGTTTTTACCAAAATCAAAAGCGAGGGAGAAGTTGCCGGCAATCCCGCCTTTGCTTTTGAGCATGCGGCCCGGTATGTCCGTATCGTTTGCTGTTATTGAAAAGCCAATATCTGCGGCAAACTGCAGAAACGAAACTGGATAATAAATAATGCCGCCGCCAAATAAGTACGAATTAAACTGAATAAAATTCGAACTGTCATAAAGCCGGTGCCCTATTCCCGCCAACTCTCCTACGATATACAATGGAATGTTTCCAACCGGCCCATACCCTGCCTTCAAACCAAACTCAACGCCGACTTCATCAACACTAGACCCAAATACTTTTGAAACATCGTTACCGTTGATTTCCGTCCACGCTCCGCCTACGCCAAACCCTGTATCAAAATAGAACCCTTGAACTGAAACATCCCCCTCCCCTCCCCAAGCCGCGAAGCTCGAAAGAAGGAACCCTAAAACAAATACTTTTGCTTTCATAATGAACTTCCTTTGCGGTCTCTCCCGCCGTCTTATAGTTCCCAAACGCCGACAAATCCGGCGGAATTGGCTTTGCCAGTTTTCTGATTTCTGATTTCTGATTTCAGGTTTTTGGTGATAATCCGGCGAAAACCAGCGCATTCTGTTTTGCTCTGATATACCGGCGGAAGGTCTGAAATCCGAAATCTGGAATCAGAAATCCCCGAATGGGCAGACCTCTCCCCCGCGTTACGCCAGATTACTGGCAGAAGGGCGAATTCAATGTGTGTGTGTGTGTGTGTGTGTGTGTGTGTGTTCGGCAGCTCGCCGGCTAAACTTGAGGGAAATTGTGCTCTGTTGTGCTTCCACGGTTCACCGCCTGTTTTTATACTGGAAGCAGGGTAACACTGGGCGGGAGAAATGTCAAGCGGGGGCGGCGGCGGGCAGAACCTTTGCTGCCAAAAGCTTGACGAGGATATTTTGATCGTGTAGATTGCGCTATGAATTCAGTATGTTTACACAATGGAACGATACTTACCGGATTTTCAACGATAGAAAATTGTGCGCTTGTTGTAGAAAATGGCCACATTGCCGATATTTTTGCTGAAAAACGCCTTACCCAGAAGATTTTTCCCCGGAATACCAAGCTTATTGATGTTCAGGGCGCATACATTGTTCCAGGATTTATTGATACGCATATCCATGGTTCAGGCGGTTTTGGTACGGAAGACGAAACGGCAGAATCTTTGCTGGAACTTTCAAAATTTCTTGTTCAATATGGAGTTACCGCATTTAATCCTACGCTCTATCCAAGTAAGAATTTGCCGCAGGTGCTTGCCGCCCTGGTACCGGCGCTGGGCAATGAACAGGGGGCGGCTGTCATGGGCTTTCATCTTGAAGGCCCTTTTCTGTCGCCGCAGCGTATTGGAGTTCAGAAGCCAGAAACACTGCATGCTGTCGACATACCTTATATGAAAACACTGTATAACGCGGCAAAGGGACATATCGTAAACATGACTGTTGCGCCAGAACTTAAAAACATGCATGACCTTGCGCTGTATTGCGGCAAAGAGGGCATTGTGCTTCAAGCAGGACATACTAATGCCGCCTACGAAAATATGCTTGAAGGCATACTTGCCGGAATACTCCATACCACGCATCTTTTTAACGCAATGAGCGCGATGGAGCATCGTAATCCTAATGCGGTAGGCGCGGCATTGATACACCGCGAGATGACCTGCGAGATTATTGCTGATGGCCATCACGTACACAAAGCGCTCTTTCAGTTTTTACTGCGAGATAAAAGTTCCGCAAATATTGTACTGGTTACCGACAGCCTTAAACCGACGGGGCAGGCCGCGCCGCCATTTTATGCCAACAAAGAAGAAGTTGTTTTTTCAAGCGGTTTATGGACGCGCAAAAGTGATGGTGTGATTGCAGGCAGCGCGCTTACAATGATTAAAGGCGTAGAAAATCTTACCAAGTTTGGCTTTAGTCTTGAAGACGCTGTGCGTGCCGCCTCAACAAATCCTGCCCGCATTATGGGATACGCCAAAAAAGGGGCGATTATTCCTGGCTACGATGCTGATTTAACTGTCTTTGACAAAAACTGGAATATACTTACGGTTATTGCGGGCGGGCAAGTCGTTTATGGTGATGCATAGCGGCAGGGCTTGATTTTCCGGCACAACATATAGGCCTTTGCAATTATTGTGTGCTGTCTGTTATAGTTTGATTATGAATGACTGTTACGAAAATGCTGATTATTGTTCAGCATTGCAGACAGATTTTTATGAACTTACCATGGCGCAGGGGTATTTCAAAACAAAAAAACTGGGGCGCGCCGTATTTGAGATGTTTTTTCGCAGGCATCCTTTTGGCGGCGGCTTTTCGATTTTTGCCGGCCTGGAAAGCCTTTTGGAAAAACTGCGAAAATTTTCATTTTCAACGAATGATATTGATTATCTGCGCAGTCTTTCAGTTTTTGACGAAGCCTTTCTTGAATATCTTGCATCGTTCAAATTTACCGGCAACCTGGATGCTGTTGACGAAGGTTCTGTTGTGTTCCCGCAGGAACCGCTCATCAGAGTTGATGGAAATATCATTGAATGTCAGATTATTGAAACACTACTGCTGAACACGATCAATTTTCAAAGTCTTATTGCGACAAAAACAGCGCGTATTTATCTTGCGTCAGAGCAGGGAACTTTGATGGAATTCGGTTTGCGCCGTGCACAAGGAGCTGACGGAGCACTTTCCGCATCGCGGGCAAGTTTTATAGGCGGCGCTGCGGGGACATCGAATGTGCTTGCCGGCAAAGAGTTTGGCATTAAAGTGATGGGAACAATGGCTCATTCCTGGGTCATGGCGTTCTCCAGTGAAGAAGAAGCTTTTCGCGCTTATGCGGCGCTCTATCCTAAACATCCGGTTTTTCTTATTGATACGTATGACACACTAAAAAGCGGCATTGTCAACGCTATTGCCGTAGGAAAAGAGATTGTCGCACGGGGAGGAAACTTTGGCGTGAGGCTTGATTCGGGGGATATTCATTATCTTTCGTGCATAGTGCGCAAACGGCTCGATGCGGCAGGCTGCACAAATGCGACGATTGCCGTCTCGAACGACCTTGACGAAACGATCATCAAAGCGCTTGTTGACCAGAACACGCCGGTTGACAGTTGGGGGGTTGGTACACACATGGTAACAGGCGGCTCCGAGGCGGCGTTTACCGGTGTGTATAAACTTGTCGCCCATGAACGGGACGGGGAGCTTCTTCCGGCGATTAAATTTTCTGACAACCCTGAAAAAACGACCGTGCCCGGCATTAAACAGATATGGCGTTTAAAAGACCGCGATGGCATGACCATTGCTGACGTACTTGCTGATGACGATGTCCATCCAGAGGATATGCCGCATTTGGGTACTCAGATGATGTTCTGGCATCCGTCGGCGGATTACCGGCATTTTTACGCATTTGTCGAAGCGCCGCCGGTACCTCTTCTTAAACGGCGCATTACTGCCGGCGTTGTTACCGGGGAGCACCCTTCCCTCAGTGAGATTCAGGCGCATTGTAAAGCCGATCTTACAACCTTCGACGCTTCTTATAAACGTCTTCTCAATCCGCACATTTATAAAGTTTCGATAACAGAAAGACTCCGGGAACTCAAACTGGATCTTATTAAGCGCTATCTTTCTGCTTGACGGGTGTAAGAGGTAGGGTTTTGGTTTTGCCAAAAACTTGGGGGGCGGCAGTACGCCCCCCAAGACATTTACTTTAACGTCGGCAATTTTTGAACATTCAAACCAGAAAAATCCCAAATATCAGAATCAAATTGAAGACCTGTCGTCCAGGTTGCTTCCTGATAAAAATCACTCATCTGCTTACCATAACCCGCAATCGTGTTCAGAGCACCAGCTTCATTATTTGCTTGCGCGTTTGCTATGGTGTCTGCTGTTGCGCCGCAGAGCATGCCAAGCCGTACATAATTGTTATCGTAGGTTTGAGCGGCACTTGCCGCACCAACCATTCTACCACACAAAATAATTCCGGTGTACGAACTAGGCACGATAGAAAGCACTTTGCCGTTAAGCGCTGCGGAGTTACGTATCGTTATAGGCTTGGTTGATTGTCCAATCAAACCGCCATTATAAATATTCTTATTCCAGGCTGTCCGTGTGACGGTACTGCTGGTAACAATATCGAGGGCGGCATAACAGTTTTCTATAGTAAGACTGCCGCTAGAATCCATCAAGGCAACCAACCCGCCTGCTCTGAAAACCTGATTACGCTCACTGGCAAGTGTAAATGTGCCTGTTGCATAGCTGTTAGTGATGGTTATAGTAGACCGCCCAAAGCCGATCAAGCCACCAAATTCAATCGTGTTATCGTTACCATCAGCCATAGTTCCTTCGGTGCTGATGTTCACTTCCGATGCACAACGGTTTATCGTTAGGCCATTACCATCAGCAACTCCTCCAACAAGTCCGCCAACGATATCATAACTATTTTGTACATCACCAAATGTAAGCAAACCGGTCGCCTTTACATTTGTTATTGTCGTAAACCCTTTTACTTCTCCAATAGCTGATCCAAAATAAACTCCCTTAATATCGGGTTTTTCACCAGGAGGGGTAGTTACATTAACAATAAAATTTTCTATTGTTGCCCCATACAGCGTAGAAGCAAAAAGCCCTACAGGCTTGCCATCATTTTTTGGTCGTAGTATTAAATTCTTAATCGTGTAGCCGTTGCCGTAGAAATGCCCGCTGTATTCCTTGGGGCCGTCCCATTCGCCGGAATCTTCAAGGTCTATGTCGCTTGAAAGCGCGAAGTCATTATCTTTTTTACTGACATCTCCCAACAGTGCGAATTCATTCGGGTTAGAAATCCGAATACCGGCGTTGGTTACATCCAACAGGCCAAGAGCCTTCGTCGCGCTCGTGTCTACCGCCAC